>DATAHI010000180.1:0-2172 GCA_036263255.1 Oxalicibacterium sp.
AAGTCGCACTCGCGGCGAGACAAGGCGGCGACCGCATCCGTGCTGTTGCGATAGCGCAAGTCCACTGGCAGATTCGCTTCGGTCAACTGATGCAACAAGGCGTCCACCGCAAAGCCGTGGCTGGCATCCAGACGCAAGGGCTTGGTTTTTCCGACCAGCGTTTTGCCGATTTCGTTTTCCAGTTCGGACGCCAGACTTTCGAGCGTCGGCGACAGACGGGCGCGAATCCGGCGATCGGCCCAGATCAGTTTTTCCGCCAGCGGCGTCAGCGTCGTGCCGCGCCCGCGATCGGTGTTAAGCAACGGTGTGCCGAAGAGCTTTTCCACATCCCGCAGCAAACCCCAGGAATACCGATACGACAGGCCGACCAATGTTGCGGCCTTCGAAATCGATCCGGTCTTTTGAATCGACATCAACAAATTCAGCAGCACCGCGGTATCCAAAGGGGCATCCGCGTCGTGCGTGATCTCCCAATGTGGGTTGATGATGACTTTGAACATATGTCAAAAAAAGCCTATGTGGGGTTTACGCTGATTCTCGAATTTATGCAAAAGATAGCCTATTGAAGCTTGCTTTTCGCAGTGCTAACGTGCAGCCGTTGCAAAGCGTTTGCCTGCAAACTATATGCTACAAAAAGCATATATACAAGATAATTTTTAACAAGGAAGCAGTATGGTCACGTTTCATTACACGACCTCGCGGCGCGCCGTTTCGCCATCGAAGTCGTCTGTAGGAGCCTCGGTATGAGCACCCAACACACTTTCGACATGGCAAAAGTAGAGTCCATCATCGCGCAACGCAAGGAGATGCCGGGCGCACTGTTGCCGATTCTCCACGATATCCAGAATGCGGTCGGCTATATCCCGCCCAACGCCGTTCCGGTGATCGCCGATGGCCTCAATCTTTCGCGCGCCGAAGTGCATGGCGTGATCACCTATTACCACTTTTTCCGCCAGCATCCGGCCGGTCAGCACGTTGTGCAGATCTGCCGCGCCGAGGCCTGCCAGGCGCGCGGGTGCGAAGACCTCGCATCGCATGCAAAGGAGCTGCTGGGTTGCGACTTTCATGGCACGACCGATGACGGCAAGTTTTCGCTGGAAACCGTGTACTGCCTCGGCCAATGCGCCAGTGGTCCGGCCGTACAGATCGATGATGATCTGTATGCGCGCGTCTCGAAGGAAAAATTCAACCGCTTGATCCAGGCAAAGCGGGGTGTGCAATGACCGTCACCATTTTTGTGCCGCGCGATTCCACCGCGCTCGCATTGGGCGCCAACGAAACCGCTGCGGCGATCGCCAAGGAAGCGAAGGCACGCGGCATCGACATCAAGCTCGTACGCAACGGCTCGCGCGGCATGTTCTGGCTGGAACCGCTGGTCGAAGTCGCGACCGATGCCGGCCGCATCGGCTTTGGTCCGATCGAGGAGCACGAAGTTGCTGGCCTGTTCGATGCCGGCTTCCATACCGGCAAGATTGACGGAAAAGCGCACGCGAAGTCGCTCGGCCTGGTCGAGGAAGTCCCTTATCTGAAAAAACAAGAGCGTCTGCAGTTCGCGCGCGTTGGCATCACCGACCCGGTGTCGCTGGAAGATTATCTGGCGCATGAGGGTTACGCCGGTCTGAAGAAAGCGCTGACGATGGAAGCTGCTGCGATCGTGCAGCAAGTGACCGAGTCCGGCCTGCGCGGCCGCGGCGGTGCGGCTTTCCCGACCGGCATCAAATGGAAGACCGTGCTGGGCGCGCAAGCCGACCAGAAATACGTCGCTTGCAACGCCGACGAGGGCGACTCGGGCACGTTTTCCGATCGCATGGTGATGGAAGACGATCCGTTCATGCTGATCGAAGGCATGACGATCGCCGGCATCGCGGTCGGCGCAACGCGCGGCTACATCTACGTGCGCTCCGAATATCCACACTCGATCGCGGCATTGAATGAAGCCATCGGCAAAGCCAATGCTGCCGGCTATCTGGGCGAGAACATTCTCGGTTCAAGCCATACCTTCCATCTGGAAGTGCGCAAGGCAGCCGGTGCCTACGTCTGCGGCGAAGAAACTGCGATGCTGGAAAGTATCGAAGGCAAGCGCGGCATCGTACGTGCGAAGCCGCCGCTTCCTGCGCTCGAAGGCCTCTTCGGCAAACCGACCGTGATCAACAACGTGATCTCGCTGTCGGC
>DATAHI010000181.1:0-6156 GCA_036263255.1 Oxalicibacterium sp.
ATCGCTGTTCGGCGACAAGAAGCTGATCGAACTGCGCATCCCGACCGGCAAGCCGGGCAAGGACGGCGGACAAGCCTTGCAGGACTACGCCGCTTCGCTCAGCCCGGACAACGTGACGCTGATCACGCTGCCGAAACTCGACTGGGCGACGCAGAAGGCGGCATGGGTCGCAAGCTTGCAGCAGGCTGGCGTGTACATCGATATTCCGCTGGTCGAGCGCATGCAGTTGCCGTCCTGGCTGGGCGCACGGCTGGCAGCGCAGAAGCAGAGCGCGGATCGCGCCAGTCTCGATTTCATCGCGGACCGCGTCGAAGGCAACCTGCTGGCCGCGCATCAGGAAATCCAGAAACTGGCGCTGCTGTATCCGGAAGGCTCGCTGAGCTTCGAACAAATTCACGATGCGGTGCTGAACGTCGCTCGCTACGATGTGTTCAAGCTGAACGAAGCGATGCTGGCTGGCGATACCGCTCGCCTGGTACGCATGCTGGAAGGCTTGAAGGGCGAAGGCGAGGCGCTGCCGCTGGTACTGTGGGCGGTCGCCGAGGAAATCCGCACCTTGCTGAAATTGAAAGCCGGCGTCGCGCAAGGCCGGCCGCTGGGCCAGTTGACGAAGGAATATCGGATTTGGGGGCCGCGCGAACGCCTGATCGAACCGGCCTTGCGCCGTCTGAGCCTGCCGGCGCTGGAACAAGCGCTGCAGGAAGCCGCGCAAATCGATAAGATGGTCAAAGGTTTGCGCACGAAAGACTTTTCCGGCGACGCTTGGGACGCCATGCTGCAATTGGGTCTGAAGATCGCGCGCGGCTAGAAGCGTCCGCGCATACGAGTTACATCATCCGCATCAAAGAAGAAGCATTCATCCATATGGATATCAAGCACTACATGAACGAAGTGGGCCAGCGTGCCCGCAAGGCATCGCAGGCGATGGCAAAAGCCGATACGGCTGCGAAGAACCGCGCGCTGTTGCTGATCGCCGCAGCCATCCGTCGCGATGCCGATGCACTGCGCGCCGCCAATAAGAAAGATCTGGACGCGGCACGCGCCAATGGCCTGGAGCCGGCGATGCTGGATCGGCTGACGCTGTCCGACAAGGCAATCGCCACGATGGCCGAAGGCCTGGAGCAGATCGTCGCCCTGCCCGATCCGATCGGCGAAATCTCGAACATGAAATACCGCCCGACCGGCATCCAGGTCGGCCAGATGCGCGTGCCGCTCGGCGTAATCGGCATCATCTACGAAGCACGCCCGAACGTGACGGTCGATGCCGCTGGCCTGTGCATCAAGAGCGGCAACGCGACCATCCTACGCGGCGGCTCCGAAGCATTGCATTGTAATCAGGCGCTGGCGAAGCTCGTCAGCGAAGGCTTGGCCGGTGCCGGTCTGCCGGCCGATGCGGTGCAGATCGTCGAGACCACCGATCGCGCCGCAGTCGGCGAACTAATCACGATGCCGCAATACGTGGACGTCATCGTGCCGCGCGGCGGCAAGGGCTTGATCGAACGGCTGATGAAGGAATCGAAAGTGCCGATGATCAAACACCTCGACGGCATCTGCCATGTCTATGTCGACGAATCGGCGGACCTGAAGAAGGCGCTCGACATCGGTTTCAACGCCAAGTGCCATCGCTACGGCACCTGCAACACGATGGAAACGCTGCTCGTTGCGCGAGGCGTGGCGAAGAAGGTGCTGCCGGAACTGGCGAAGCTATACGCAACGAAGGAAGTGGAACTGCGTTGCGACGACGAAGCACGTGCGATCCTGCAAGGCTATCCGCATCTTGCATCGGCAACCGAAGAAGACTGGTCGACCGAATATCTGGCGCCGATTCTCGCGGTGAAGATCGTGGCTAACGTCGATGAAGCGATCGCGCACATCAACCGCTATTCGTCGCAACATACCGACAGCATCGTTACTGAGGATTACACGCGTGCAATGCGCTTCATCCGCGAGGTCGATTCGGCTTCGGTGATGGTCAATGCGTCGACGCGCTTTGCTGACGGCTTCGAATACGGCTTGGGCGCGGAAATCGGCATTTCGAACGACAAGCTGCACGCGCGCGGCCCGGTCGGCCTTGAAGGTCTGACCTCGCTCAAATACGTGGTCTTCGGCCACGGAGAAGTGCGCACGTAACAACTCCGCTGCGGATGAAGCCGGAGCCTTGGAATGCGAATGCTGTCGGGATTCCCGCGCCTGTCGGTGCTTTGCGGGGATAAAGAACAACAGTTCGGGAAGAGAAAGACATAAAACATGCTGTGGGTAAAAGCGCTGCACATCGTCTTCGTTGTCTCGTGGTTCGCCGGCCTGTTCTATCTACCGCGGATCTTTGTGAATCTCGCAGCGGAAACCGACGCGACCGCGATCACGCGCCTGCTCGGCATGGCACGCCGTCTATACCGTTTCATGACGATGCTCGCGATCCCGGCAGTGCTGTTCGGCATCTGGCTCATGACCTTCGGTTTCGGCGGCGGCTGGCTGCATGCCAAAATCGTTCTGGTGGTGCTCGTGATCGGCTATCACCACGCCTGCGGTTCACTGTTGAAGAAATTCGAACTCGGCAAGAACCGGCGCAGCGATCGCTGGTATCGCTGGTTCAACGAAGTCCCGGTTGTGCTGCTGCTGGCGATCGTGATCCTCGTTGTCGTCAAACCGTTCTAAGGACAGCAGGAGGACCTCATGGCCAAAGTCTGTGAATACTATTTCGCACCGCAATCGCCCTGGTCTTACCTTGGTCACGCAAAATTGATCGAACTGGCGAGACAGTACGATGTACGCATCGAACTGAGGCCGATGGACCTGGCAAAGGTGTTCAGTGTCTCGGGCGGCCTGCCATTGGCAAAGCGCCCGCCGCAACGCCAAGCGTATCGGCTGGTCGAACTGCAGCGCTGGAGCGCTTATCGCAATCTGCCGCTGAACTTGCAGCCGAAGTTCGCACCGACCTCCGGCGATCCGGCAGCGAAGCTGATCATTGCGGTCAAGATCGCGCACGGCACCGAAGCGGCGCTGGCATTGACCGGCGCAGTAATGCGGGCGTTCTGGGCGGAAGAGAAGAACATTACCGATGCGGAAACGCTGATCGCCCTGGCGAATACGGCCGGGCACGATGGCAACGCCCTGTGGAAGTCGTCGGAAACGGCAGCGGTAAAGAACGAGTACGAGCAGTACACGAATGAAGCAATCGCTGCGAGCGTGTTCGGGTCGCCCTGGTATATCGTCGATGGCGAAAGCTTCTGGGGTCAGGACAGGCTGGACTTCGTGGAACGGGCGTTCTCGAAATAGCTTCATAGCGACGACAAAAGCAAAGCTTTATCGTCGAAAATGGCAAGCCGCCATTCCGCATCATCCAATGCGGAGCAAGGCCCTTATTTCTGCAGCACGGCTGCAGAACTTCACGTCGCAACCAACGGATAAAAGGTACCCCGCATGTCAACCATCCATTCCTATTTTTGTCCTTGCCCACGCGGGCTCGAAGCGGCGCTGGCCGAAGAGCTGAGCGAGATCGTTTCGCCAGGCAAGACGCTGCAGGTCCACAAGCAGGTGCCGGGCGGCGTGCATTGCTCGGGAACGCTGCAGGACGCTTACCGCATCAATCTGCACTCGCGCATCGCCTCGCGTGTGCTCTTGCGCATGGCGCACGGCGGCTACGCGAACGAAAACGACATTTACGACCTGACGCTGGCCCAGCCATGGGAAGAATGGTTCGATGTCGATCACACGATCCGCGTCGACATTACCGCCATCAAATCGCCGCTGAAAAGCCTGGAGTTCACGACGCTGAAGATCAAGGACGCGGTGTGCGACCGGTTCCGCGATCTGTACGGCAAGCGCCCGTCCGTCGATACGCGCACGCCAGACATGCGGATCGTCGGTTTCCTCGATGCGCACAACTACACGGTTTATCTCGATACGTCGGGCGAAGCGCTGTTCAAGCGGGGCTGGCGCACCGAAACCGGAGACGCGCCGCTGCGCGAGAATCTGGCGGCCGGCATGCTGCGCGTCGCGGGCTGGAAGCCCGGCATGACATTGTTCGACCCGATGTGCGGCTCCGGCACCATCCTGGCGGAAGCAGCGCAAATGCTGGCCGGCATTCCGCCTGGTTACCGCCGCGAATTCGCGTTTCAGAAATTCAATGCCTTCGATACCGATGAATGGGAAGCGGTCAAAGCCGGAGTCAGGCTGAATCCCTTGCCGACGACGCCTACCATTTTCGGCAGCGACATCTCCGGCGACATGGTGACGATGTCGCGCCACAATCTGGCGCAGGCCGGCATCCGCTTCGACGTGCCCCTGAAGCAGATCGAAGCGCAGGAAGTCAAACCGCCGAGTGAAACGCCAGGCATCCTGTTGACGAATCCGCCCTATGGCGAACGCATTGGCGTGCGCGGCGATCGAAACATCACCGAAGACGACATGGCGAAGGCTTTCTTCAGCGCATTCGGCACGACGCTGAAGCAGCGTTTCGCCGGCTGGCATGTTTTTCTGTTCACGGCCGACCTGGAAGTGCCGAAACTGCTGCGCCTGAAAGAATCACGCAAGACGCCTTTCTTCAACGGCGCACTGGAATGCCGACTGTTCCGCTTCGACATGGTGGCCGGCTTCAACCGGCGCGAACAGGCCAAGCCGAAAGACGCCGGCTGAATCCGTACTTCTGTGGCTGGCGCGGCGAACACGAGCGCGCAGTTCTCCTTGCGGCAGCGACTTCACCGAACTAAGCATCGATATGTCTTCCGAACAAGCAGCCGTACATGATGCACCGGCTACCGGGAAGCGCATCGCGGGTGGCGCGCTGGCCGCAATGCTGGCGGCCTTGTCGATGCTGGGTCCGTTCTCGATCGACACCTATCTGCCGGCCTTTCCTGCGATCGAAACCTCGCTCGGCGCGACGCCGATCGAAGTGCAGCAGACATTGACCGCGTACATGCTGGCCTTCGCGGTGATGATCCTCTGGCATGGCGCGCTATCCGATGCTTTCGGACGACGCCGCATCATCCTGATTTCGCTCGGCATTTTTTCGCTGACCTCGCTAGGCTGCGCCGCAGTGCATAGCGTGGAGATGCTCTGGCTGTTCCGCGTGCTGCAGGGCATGACGGCCGGCGCCGGCGTGGTCATCGGCCGTGCCATTATTCGCGACCTGTACGCAGGGCCGGAAGCCTCACGCCTGCTGTCGCTGGTGACGATGATTTTTTCCATCGCGCCGGCGATTGCGCCTATCCTCGGCGGCTGGATCGTGAAGCTGTTCGGCTGGCGTCTCATCTTCGTGATGCTATTCCTGTATACGCTGCTGCTCCTGCTATGGTGCTGGCGCCGTCTGCCGGAATCCCTGCCCGTGACGATGCGCCGACCGTTCCATCCGCGTTCGCTGTATGCGAGCTACAAGCAGGTATTTCGTTCGCCACTCTTCGCCTTGAAGGCTGGCGTGATCGCCTTCAATTTTGCCGGCTTGTTCCTGTACGTAGCGGCGGCACCTGTTTTCCTGACGCAGTTCCTCGGCCTTGGGCCCGACCAGTTCGGCTGGCAATTCATTCCGACGGTGGCGGGCATCTTCTGCGGTGCGCTGGTTGCGAATCGCCTGGCCGGAAAAATCACGATCCCGCAACAGGTCGCGCTTGGTTTCATGCTGCTGATCAGCGCCGGCTGCTTCAACCTGGGGTATCACGCCCTGTTTGCGCCAGCGCTGCCCTGGTCGGTGCTGCCGATGTTCTTCTATACCTTTGGCATGTCGCTGGTCGCACCCGGCGTCACGCTGCTGGTCCTGGACCTATTTCCGGAGATTCGCGGTATTTCGGCGGCCTGCCAGTCCTTTGTTCAAACCCTGCTGGCGGCGGCTGTCGCTGGCGTGATTGCCCCCTGGCTGGCGCATTCGCCAGTCTCACTGGCTGCTGGTCAGCTGGGCTGTGCGCTCATCGCTTTGGCCATGTGGCGCGGTGCACAATTGCGGCTCCGGCCGCCCCACCCGCCCCACCCGCCCCACCCGCCCCACACGGCGGCCTAGCTCCCAGCAGCATATGCAGGCGAAAGCCGGTCCGAGCACCCATCCTCGTGTTTGCCCTTGCCCACGCCCTGCCCTTCTCTTGGCTCAAGCTTTTCAAAAATTTTCGAAAAATGCGTCAACCGCCGGTTCGAGCCCGCGTTATATGCCTACGAACCACCCGCGGGTTC
>DATAHI010000182.1:0-5071 GCA_036263255.1 Oxalicibacterium sp.
ATTGCCGACGCTGGCGCAACCCAAGACAGACACTACGGGTGACGACAATACCGCCGACAACAAGGCCGACGACAGCGACGTCGATACGCTGCCGCCGGTGGAATTGACTGATGACCTGATGTTCAAGCTCCTGCGTGGCGAACTGGCGACGCAACGCGGCGACTGGCAACTCGGTTATGTGACGATGATGGTGGCCGCGCAGCAAACGCGCGACCCTCGGCTGGCGCGCCGCGCCGCCGAAATCGCCTTGACCGCACGCCAGGTCGGAGAAGGCATGGCGGCAGTCAAGCTGTGGCGCGAGCTCGCGCCGCATTCGGACGAAGCCGATCAGTTCTATCTGGGCCTGGTCCTGCTGGAAGGCAATCTGGATGAAGCCAAGTCCGTGCTCACACAGCGCCTGCGCGACGTGAAACCGCAGGTTCGTGGCCTGCTGTTGATGCAGATCCAGCGCCTGCTGGCGGGCATGAAGGACAAGGCCGCCGCCTTCGCGATGCTGGAAGAACTGGCCGCTCCCTATCAAACGCTGTACGAAACGCATCTCGCGTTGTCGCAATCCGCGTTTTCGATGGGCGATCTTGAGCGCGCACACAGCGAAGCACAGATCGCGCTGAAAATGAAACCGGACCTTGAACTGGCCGCACTGATGCTCGCTCAATCCGCCAAGGAACGCAGCGAGGCAATGCAGGTTCTCAAAGACTTTCTCGACGCCAATCCGAAGGCGCGCGATGCCCGCATCTCCTACGCGAAGCTGCTGATCGACGACAAGCGCACCGATGAAGCGCGCGCGCAACTCGACATCCTGATCAAGAACAATCCGGACGATCTGACTGCTCTATATGCGATGGGCGTGCTCGGCGCCCAGACCAATGATTTCGCGACGTCGGAAAAATACCTGACTGCTTATCTGAACGCGCTGGAACAGCATCCGGAAGAAACGCGCGATACGACGCAGGCGCTGCAGATCCTTGCCGAGATCGCCATCGAACGCAAGGACTACCCGACTGCGCTGAAATGGCTGGCACAGATCGATCCAGGCCCGGCCTACATGCGTGCGCAGATCCAGAGCGCGCTGCTGATGGCGAAGACCGGCGACGTCGAAGGCGCGCGTAATCTGTTGCATCAGTTGAAGCCGATCGGTCAGCAGGACCAGACTCAGCTCATCGTCGCCGAGGCGCAGATCCTGCGCGAGGCGGATCGGACACCGGAAGCGCTGCAGGTGATGAAGAAAGGCGTCGAGCGCTTTCCTGACGACACCAGTCTGATATACGACTACGCCATGCTGGCGGAAAAAGCGGAGCGCCTGGACATCATGGAGCCGCTGCTACGCAAGGTAATCAAGCTCGCGCCGGACAACCAGCACGCATACAACGCGCTCGGCTACGCCTTTGCCGATCGCAACATACGACTGCCGGAAGCGCTGGCGCTGATCCAGAAAGCGCTGCAACTGGCGCCGGAAGACCCGTTCATCCTCGATAGCATGGGCTGGGTGCAATTCCGTCTGGGCCATCTGAAGGAGGCGGAGGAATATCTGCGTCGCGCCTACAAGTTGCGGCCGGATGTCGAAATCGGCACGCATCTGGGCGAAGTACTGTGGGCCAAGGGCGAGAAAGGCACCGCGCAGGAACTGTGGCGCGAAGCAAATCAGAAAGACCCGCAGAACGATACGCTGAAGAGCACGCTGGCACGCTTGCGCGTCAATCTGTAAGCGCAATGGGCGTATCGCCGATTTCCCATATATCTACTACCCGCCGGTGCACGTCGCACCGGCGCACTCGCACGCATTGATGAAACCTGTTTTTGCCTACCGCATCGTGTCGCTTGCACTGTCCGGACTGCTGTTGGCAGGCTGTGCAGAACTTGCGCAGCAAAAAGAACCAGTACCGGGCGACGCAATGCAAGCGGTCAATCGCCATTACAACGAAGCGATCGCTCTTGACGGTCGGCTATCAGTCCAGTACCAGCAGAACAGGCAGGACCAGGCACTGCACGGCAGCTTCCGCTGGCGACAAACTGCCGAACACACCAGCGTCACGCTGATGTCGCCACTGGGACAGATTCTGGCGGTGATCGAGGTCGATCCCGGCAGCGCGACGCTCACGCAATCCGGGCAGGCGCCGCGCGTTGCGAACGATGTCGACCAGCTCGCTGCCCAATCGCTGGGCTGGCCGCTGCCGGTAGCAGGTTTGCGCAGCTGGCTGCAGGGTTTCGCAACCGATGCGCAGGGCAAGCGCGTCATTGCCACGCCAGCGACGAAAGCCTTCACGAGCAACGACGGCTGGGATATCGAATACGTCAGCTGGGACGAGAGCGATCCTGCGCAAGTGCATCCGAAGCGCATCGACCTGCAACGCGATACCGAGCAGGCAGGCAATGTGAAGATGCGCATCGTCATCGACCAGTGGCAGGCGCGCTGAAGGATTCGTATGACCCGCATCCTGAACAACTGCGCGGCGCCGGCCAAGCTGAATCTTTTTCTGCATGTCACCGGCCGTCGCGATGACGGCTATCACCTGCTGCAAACCGTATTTCAATTGATCGATCGCAGCGACACGCTGCATTTCTGCGCGCGCGACGACAATCGTATCGTGCGCACCATCGACATCCCGGGTGTGCCGCCCGATAGCGATCTCACGGTACGCGCAGCAAGATTGCTGCAGCAGGCCGCCCTGCAAAAACATCCATTGCAGAATTTCGGCGCCGACATTGCCGTCGAGAAGCAGCTGCCGATGGGCGGCGGCTTGGGAGGCGGCTCGTCCGATGCCGCGACTACGCTGATGGCGCTGAATCATCTGTGGCAAGTCGGGCTGACGCGGGAAGAACTGATGGCGATCGGCTTGCAACTCGGCGCCGACGTGCCGTTCTTCGTGTTCGGCAGCAATGCGTTTGCCGAAGGCATCGGCGAAACACTGGTTGAAGTGGAAACGCCGGATTGCTGGTACGTCGTACTGGAGCCGGGTGTGATGGTGCCGACACAGCAGATATTTTCTGCAACGGAATTGACACGAAATACGAAACCCGTCAAAATATCGGACTTTTCCGGAGCTGCTGTTGGCTTCGGCAAAAACGACCTGCAAGTCGTGGCAGCAAACCTGTTTCCCGCTGTTGGCGAAGCCATCGCATGGCTGGCCCGATTCGGCGAAGCAAGGATGACGGGCTCCGGCGCTTGCGTGTTCTGCCCTTTCGAGCAGGAACAACAAGCCGATGCGGTACTGAAGCAGGTACCGGCAAAATGGACAGCCTGGAAAGCCAGGGCGCTCAAGCGGCATCCGCTTGCGCACTTGCAGTCGTAACACCAGATTCGTCTGATGGCATCCGACGCTGAAAAGCGACGATGCCGGCAGGCACAAGGTTGTGTAGGGGAATCGCCAAGTTGGTTAAGGCACCGGATTTTGATTCCGGCATTCCAAGGTTCGAATCCTTGTTCCCCTGCCATTCATACCGGCAGCGCAGGCAAGACGCCGCGCGCCACAGACAAGCCGCCAACACTGCAAGTTCAGGTTTGGCGGCTTCGAATTTTTAACGACCGCATTTAAACGACAGCAGGAACTCCCATGGCGCTCGAAAACCTGATGGTTTTTACCGGCAACGCGAACCCGGATCTGGCTGCGGGGGTGGCCAAGCACCTCGGCCTGCCACTTGGCAAAGCCGTCGTCTCCCGCTTTTCCGACGGCGAGATCGTCATCGAGATCAACGAGAACGTGCGTGGCAAGGATGTGTTCGTGCTGCAATCGACCTGCGCGCCGACCAACGACAACTTGATGGAAATCATGCTGATGGTCGACGCCTTGAAACGCGCTTCCGCCGGCCGCATCACCGCCGCGATTCCGTACTACGGCTATGCGCGCCAGGATCGCCGCCCGCGCTCGGCGCGAGTCGCGATCTCGGCCAAGGTCGTTGCGAACATGCTGCAAGACGTGGGTGTCGAACGCGTGCTGATCATGGACTTGCACGCTGACCAGATTCAGGGCTTCTTCGATATCCCGGTGGACAACGTCTACGCATCGCCGGTGCTGTTGAGCGATCTGGTATCGAAGAACTACGATGATCTGCTGGTCGTATCGCCGGACGTCGGCGGCGTGGTCCGCGCTCGCGCTTTGGCAAAACGCCTGGGCTGCGATCTGGCCATTATCGACAAGCGCCGTCCGAAGGCGAACGTGTCGGAAGTCATGAACATCATCGGTGAAGTCGAAGGCCGCAATTGCGTGATCATGGATGACATGGTCGACACCGCCGGCACGCTGACGAAAGCCGCTGAAGTGCTGAAGGAACGCGGCGCCAAGAAAGTGATCGCCTACTGTACGCACGCGGTGCTGTCCGGTCCGGCAATCGAACGCATCACGACCTCGCCGCTGGACGAACTGGTCGTGACCGACACGATTCCGCTGAACGATGCGGCGAAAGCATGCAGCAAGATTCGAGTGCTCACCTGCGCACCGCTGCTGGCAGAAACGATCAAGCGCATCACCAAGGGCGATTCGGTGATGTCGCTGTTTGCAGAATAAAGTCGCTTCATCAAAATGAAGCAAAGCGGTTCTGGCTAGGCGCTGGGTCCGCAGGCAGTACAAGTAGTACGACAAAGTAGTACGACAAGGACGTAGCAACAACGCCGGAATCGTTTTGAAACGGCCTCTAAGAACGTCAAGCCCTGCGTGGAAGCAAACGCAGGCAGCAAGTCAACGCAACATCGACTTGCCGTATCGGATGCGGTCTGTACCGCATCCATTCAATAATCCCCTGGTCGCGGGGGATTGAACCGCAGCTTGATATTCAAGCTGCATTTTTGGAGCTCTATCATGAAAGTAGTTGCATTCGCACGCAAAGAGCTGGGGACCGGAGCGAGCCGCCGCCAGCGCATTGCAGGCATGACCCCAGGCATCGTCTACGGCGGCACCGCTGCCCCGATGAACATCTCGCTGGACCACAATGCTCTGTACCACGCATTGAAAAAGGAAGCGTTCCACTCGTCGATCCTCGACCTCGAAGTGGATGGCAAGGCTGAAAAAGTCCTGCTGCGCGACTTCCAAGTGCACGCATACAAGCAACTCGTGCTGCACGTCGACTTCCAGCGCGT
>DATAHI010000183.1:0-8171 GCA_036263255.1 Oxalicibacterium sp.
CGTGATGAAGCTCATCGTACCGATAGGCACAGGCGTTGCCGGCGGCGCATAACCGATGGGCACACCGTCATTGGTGGCGAACACGCTCCAGGCGCCGGGGCCGGTCTTCACATAAAAAGTACGCAGTGTGTGCGAATTGCCCAGACTATCGAACACGGGCACCGAGGTCGAATCACTGAAGGTCGTCGGATCGTCCGGATCGAAGCTGTTGGCAACCAGATTGCTCTTGCGCGAATCCAGTTTCAGGCTTGCGTCATACACGCTGGTCTGCTGCGGTGCCGAATCGCCGCCGTTGATCTGGATTTCGGTCGGCGCACCGTTCTGGATCGCGCCTTGTGCATTGACGGCATAGCCTGTCAGTCTGCCACCCGCCGCATTGACGATGAAGCCTTGCTTGTCGAGTTCGAATTGACCATTGCGGGTGTACGTAATCGCACCGTTGTTGCTCATGCGGAAAAAACCGTTCCCGCTGATCGCCATGTCCAGCGGATTGGCGGACGAGGTCACGTTGCCCTGGCTGAACAGCTGCGCCACGCGCGCGATTTGCACGCCGATGCCGGTGTCGTTCGAACCGGAACCGGTCAAGGTGTTCGCATAGATGTCCGAAAACTGCACTTGCGACTGCTTGAAGCCGACCGTGCTCGAGTTGGCAACGTTGTTGCCGATTGCTTCTAGGCTCTTCGATGCAGCGTTCAGACCGCTCAATCCCTGTTGAAAGCTCATGGTGTTTCTCCTTGGTTATCTGTTTGCTGCATCAAAGAATCTGACGAATGTCGCTGTAGCTCACGCCACCCAGTCCCGACGCGTTGACGGTCGCATCCTGGCCTGAAGTGGTGGTAATGCTGGTGACCATGCCGAATTGCAGCGCAGTGGCATCGGCCTTGGTGCCGGCCACGGTGGCTTTCACGTCAAACGTGTAAGTGCCGTCCGCCGCTGTCGTACCATCGGTCTTGGTGCCGTCCCACAGCAAAGGCACGGTGCCGGCCGTCTGCTTGTCCAGGTTCAGCGTAGCGACCGCGTTGCCATCCTGGTCCTTGATCGTGACGACGGCGCTATCGACGTCCTGCGGGAAATCGACGCCCAGAATGGCCTTGCCGTCCGCGAGCGTCATCGAGGAACCCGGCGCCAATATGCCATGGCCGATCAGGTTCGCGGCCTGCAGCGAGGTGCCGGTCTGATTGCTGCCCATCATCGCTTGCAAGGTAGTGTTCAGCTTGTCGATGCCGGTCACCGTAGACAGCTGCGCGAACTGGCTGGTCACCTCGGCGTTGTCCATCGGATTCAACGGATCCTGGTTCTGCATCTGCGTCACCAGCAAGGTCAGGAACTGGTCCTGCTGCGCTTCGGCAGCGGATTTCGAGCTGGCGGATTGCGGGTTCATCGCATCCAGCACGGTCTGGGAAACGGTGTTGTTATTGACGGCGGTAGTCATGATGGTCCTTTACTTACTGGCCGAGGGTGAGAGTTTTCATCAGCATCGTCTTGGCCGCGTTCATGGTCTCGACGTTGGTCTGGTAGGAACGCGAGGCCGAGATCATGTTGACCATCTCTTCCACCACGTTGACGTTCGGCATGGCGACATGGCCGGTTTCATCGGCTGCCGGATTCTGCGGGTCGTACACCATCTTGGGCGGCGCGGTATCTTCCACCACACGGGTGACCGTCACGCCGGTAGATGTTGGATCGTGCGTCGGCGTGGCCATGAATTCGACCTGCTTGGCGCGGTAGGTCTTGCCGTCTGCGCTAGTGGTACTGTCGGCGTTGGCGATGTTGCTGGAAACGACGTTCAGACGCTGGCTCTGCGCGCTCATCGCCGAACCGGCCACATTGAAGATATTGAAAAGTGACATGATTATTGTCCCTGGATAGCAGTCAGCATGCTTTTGATCTTGGACGAGAGGAAGGTCAAGCTCGCCTCATAGCGCATCGCGTTGTCGGTGAAGGTGTTACGCTGCATGTCCATATCGACCGTATTGCCGTCGATGCTGCCTTGTGCCGGATTGCTGTATAACAGCGGCACGCCGTCGATCGAGTCAGGCGAGGCATTGCCCGACAAATGCGTGAAGGTCGTCTTGGTCATGCCCGATGCGGCGGATGTCGATGAACCGCCTGCGCCGCCGCTGTTCGATAGAGCCGTCTGCAACGCCTTGTTAAAATCGATGTCGCGCGCCTTGTAGTTCGGCGTGTCGGCATTGGCGATATTCGACGCCAGTACCTGCTGCCGCTTCTCGCGCAAATTGAGCGCCGTCTCCTGAAAGCGCATCATTTCATCCAGTTTTCCGATCATCTCGACCTCCGCATATGGTCCCTGCACCCGATATCCGGGCAGACCATGGATTTGTATAGCGTGGATCATACGAAGCCGGCTGTCACTTCGATCAGACGATTAGAAGACCAAAATCGGTGCTATTCGCTGCTTTACCGGTGAATCCAGTCAGTACCATGATCGACGTGATTCACCACCGTTTTCCCTGAGCAGATGCACAACTATTTGCCCCTTGCCGTCGCTGCGCTGAGCTGCATCGCCATGCAGTTCGCGTATGCGGACGATCCTCCGCCGCGGCAAGATCTGGACGTTCTGCGCACAACCGCCGAGCAATTCCTGAAAACCCAGGCGACCGGCTTGCCCGGCGAAGTCAATGTGACCATTGGCGCGATTGATTCGCGCCTGAAGCTTCCGGCATGCGCCACACCCGAAGCCTTCTTGCCGCCGTCCGGCAAAGCCTGGGGCAGAACCACGGTCGGACTGCGTTGCACGGTGCCGTCGAAATGGACTATTTACGTATCAGCCACGGTCAAGGTGTTCGGCGAATATGTGGCCGCTGCTGCGCCGCTGGCGCAGGGCCAGACGATCACGCAAGCCGACCTGGGCAAGGTCAAGGGAGACCTCAGTTCGCTGCCGGCCGGCGTCGTCACCGATCCGAACGAAGCCATCGGCCGTACGGTCGCCCTCACGATTCCGCTCGGTGCGCCGTTGCGGCAGGACGCATTACGCAATCAGCGCGCCATTACGCAGGGCCAGGGTGTACGTGTCGTCGTGAATGGGCCGGGCTTCAGCGTCAGCAGCGAAGCAAAGGCCCTGAACAATGCCAATGAAGGCCAGATGACGCAGGTACGCACACCAAACGGACAGGTCATTAGCGGGATCGCCAAGCTGGGCGGCATCGTGGAATTAGCTTATTAGCAACAAAAAGAGAGATCTATTCACGTTCTTGCCGAAACCGACTAAAGTTTGTTCTAAAGACGCCGTTAGACGAAGCAACAGATAGGCGTTTTGCCGAACAAAATGAGGTGATGTCGTGAAAATTAATGATCCGCTGAAAAAAGCCGCCGGGTTAGGCGTCGAAACGACGCAGACACGCGCCGGCAAGACCAGCGAACAAGCGAATGTCGGAAAGGTTGCGCCGCAGTCGGACAACGTGACCTTGTCGACGCAGGTACAGGAACTGGCGGCGCAAGTTTCGGCTTCCAGTGTGTTCGACACGAAAAAAGTTGAAGAGATCAAGGCGGCTATCGCCAACGGTCAGTTCCAGGTCAACGCGGAAAGCGTGGCGGACGGATTGATGGATACGGTAAAGGACTTGATCTCCACTCGGAGAGGATAGTTTTCATGGCAAATTCTTTCGGCACCGGCCCGGCAGACAGCCTGAGCGAAGAGCACAAGGCAATACGGGCGCTGACGCAACTGCTGCAGCAGGAACAGGCGGAACTAATAGCCGCGAATGTCGAAGGCATTGCCGCTCTCACCGAACCAAAAGCCAAGGCCGCTGCGCGCATGGCCGAATTGACGAATCTGCGCTACCAGGCGCTGCAAGTCGCCGGTTTCGAACCGAAGGAAACCGGCATGAAGGCATGGCTGGGCAGCTCAGCTGCATCGCACACGGCAAACCAGTCCTGGCAAGAACTGATCGCCTTGGCAGAAGCTGCAAAGGAAATCAATCGCGTCAACGGCACCTTGATCAACAAGCAGATGGTACGCAACCAGAACGCACTCAATGTGCTGCAATTCGGCAGCTTGCAAGGCCACACCGTGTACGGTCCGAACGGACAGACTTCTCCAAACTCTTTCGGCCGCCATATCGTCGCTGGCTGAACAGCGACGGGACGAAAAAAAAGCGATGAGACTCTCATCGCTTTTTTTATTTTCGGCTTGCGCAGTTCAACGCCGCCGATAGATATCCCTGCCCGCCTCGTCAATCTGCTGTCGCAACGCGCGCCGCTCGTCCGGCGACATGCGGGAATCGCGTCGCGGCTGCTCGTCACGCTCGTAACGACGGTCGCTGTTGAAGCGATCGTAGGACTGACGGTGCTCATCGGCGCGACGATCCTGTTGCTGTCGGTCATTCTGGAAACGATAGCCCCAGTTCTGCGCAGAGGCCGCCGACGTTACCGCGACCGCACTGCTCAGCAAAAGAAACGTGCACAATCTTTTCAATGTAGTATTCATTACCGTATCTTCCGCAACGCTCTTGCCGTTCACACGATTGCAGTGTATGTCGCTTGGCGCCGCGTCCGAAGTCGATTTCCGTAAAGGATGTAACACTTTGTAATGCCTCTGTTTTTGCCGTTATCAGCGAGGTTTTCTGAAGTTACCATAGCGACATGAATACGACAAACACCGCCATGAAAGAAACCGTCCACTCAACGAATTCGCACCAGACCAAGGTGCTCGTCGTCGATGATGATTTGCGACTGCGCGACTTGCTGCGGCGTTATCTGGCTGAACAGGGATTCAATGTCGTGACGGCGGAAAACGCGCAGACGATGAACAAGTTGTGGCTGCGCGAACGCTACGACCTGCTGGTACTCGATTTGATGCTGCCCGGCGAGGACGGCCTGTCGATCTGCCGCCGCCTGCGCGGTGCCGGTGACAAGACGCCGATCATCATGCTGACCGCCAAAGGCGAAGACGTGGATCGCATCGTCGGCCTCGAAATGGGCGCGGACGACTATCTGCCAAAGCCTTTCAATCCGCGCGAACTGGTTGCGCGTATCGCCGCCGTGCTGCGCCGCGTCGGTCCTGACGAAGTCCCGGGCGCTCCCTCGGAGACGCCGCAGACCTTCGCTTTCGGCGACTTCGTGCTGGACCTCGGCACGCGCACGCTGAAGAAAAACGGAGAGACCGTACCGCTGACCACCGGCGAGTTCTCGGTGCTGAAAGTCTTCGCACGCCATGCACGCCAGCCGCTGTCACGCGAAAAGCTGATGGAACTGGCACGCGGCCGCGAATACGAAGTGTTCGACCGTAGTCTCGACGTACAGATTTCCCGTCTGCGAAAACTGATCGAACCCGATCCTTCAACACCTTTGTACATCCAGACCGTATGGGGCCTCGGCTACGTCTTCATTCCGGAAGGCAAACCACGCTGATGCCGATGTGTTCAAGTCGGCTGTGGCCGGCAGAGGACAGGCGATGAGCACGCCAAACCGCCCGGTCTGGATCAAGAGCGGCCTGTTCTGGCGCACCTTCTTCCTGCTTGCGTTTCTGATCGCCAGCAGCATGGCAGCGTGGATTGCGAGCTTTCGTGTCGTCGAACAGGAACCGCGTGCAAATCAGGTCGCCGCGCAAGTCATCTCCATCGTCACCATCACCCGTGCCGCGCTGACGCACTCCGCTCCCGATCTGCGGCGCGAACTGCTGTTCGATTTGGCCAGCAACGAAGGAATCCGGATCTATCCGCTCGAGGACACAGACAAGATCGAACCGCCTGTGGCCACCGACATGATGCGAAGCATCGAGCAGAACATCCGCGACGGCCTCGGTTCCGATACGCGCTTCGCGCGTACGGTCAATGACGTGTCGGGCTTCTGGGTCAGCTTCACGATCTCCGACGATGAATATTGGCTGATGATGGATCGCAGCCGCATCGATGGCAGTTCCGGCATCCAATGGCTCAACTGGGGTGCGGCGACCCTGCTGTTGTCGCTGCTCGGCGCGATGATCATTTCCGGTCTGATCAATCAGCCGCTAGCACGCCTAGCTGCTGCTGCCCGCACTGTTGCCAATGGCGGCCGTCCTGATCCTCTGCCGGAACGCGGCCCACGAGAAGTACGCGAAGCCAATCACAGCTTCAACCACATGGTGGATGATCTGCACCGCGTCGAATCGGATCGCGCCCTGATTCTCGCAGGCATTTCGCACGATCTGCGCACTCCGCTGACGCGCATGCAGCTGGAGCTGGAGATGGCCGGCCTGCAGGAAGAGGCGCGCGAAGGCATGCGCTCGGATCTGGAACAGATGGACGCGATCATCGGCCAGTTCCTCGATTATGCGCGGCCCAGCGACAGCGCGCAGTTCTCGCTGATCGACCTCAGCGCCCTGCTGAAGGATGCGGCGCAGGAAGCGGCTCGCTCGCCGGATATCGATGTGACGACGGAGATCGCAGATCATGTGGAGGTGATGGGACATGCGATCGATCTGAGGCGCGTGGTCAACAACCTCGTCGAGAACGCACGGCGTTACGCGCGCACGCCCGGCGGCGCGCGCACCGAAATCAATCTGTGCTGCAGGGTAGAAGGAAATCACGCCATCATCGAAGTCGGCGACCGCGGCCCGGGCGTGCCGGAAGACGAAATCGACCGCATGCTACGCCCCTTCACACGCATGGACAGCGCACGCAGCCAGGCCAATGGCGCAGGGCTGGGTCTGGCGATCGTGCATCGCATCGTATTGCGCCATGGCGCAACGCTGCGTTTGCACAATCGGGAGGGCGGCGGCTTGTCGGTACAAATCGTGTTCGACCTCCCTCGCAAACCGCGCCTGCATCCTTAAACTGGACCACCTCAAAAAAAACGCACATGCCGTCCGGTCATGTGCGTTTTTTACGGTGATACCGCGTGCTCTTCTTCAGCGACGGCTCTCTTCCCGGATTTCCACGATCATGCCGTCAATCACTTCGCCTTGACCGCGGATAGGCGAACCGGCAGCTGCGCGGCTTTTCGCCAGCTTGCGCTTTTTGAACATCAGAAGAGGAATCAGCAACCAGCTTAGGAGCAATACCGTCACGACGAACAACAGGCCCACGGCGAGAATAAGGCCTAAGGCGAGCCAGGCAAGCAGCCGCGACATGAAGCTTCCCGATTGGCTGCGGCGGAACATCTGCTGCCAGGCATGTGACTGCTGGGTGAAAAGAAATGATGCCATGATGGTGATTACTCCTCTCTCGGTACCGGCTCGGCGGTAAATCGCCGAGATCTGTGCTTGAACAAATGCGAGACATCGTTACCGGACCATGTCTGACATCATGCTTCATTCACGATCTGTTTGCAATCGCAAACTAAAATCGTGCAAATCCGTCAAGCCTATGCGAACTGACATAGTACTTAATCGGTATTGTCCTCATGTTCATGTGCGGCGATCGCACCGTCCTTGAACAAGCGTTTACGCAGTTCCTCATCCATCTTGGGATCACGGCGCCGGATCCACTCCAGCATCATGACCGCGTGTTCTTTTTCCTCATCGCGGTTATGCACCAGAATCCGTTTCAACTCGGGGTCGGTAGCGGCATCGACGCGTTGGTTATACCAATCGACGGCTTCCAGCTCCTCCATCAACGACATAATGGCGCGATGCATATCCATCGTCTCGATCGACAATTTATCCAGCGCTTCGTGAAAACCTTCGCTTGCCATCCTCGCTCCTTTCGCCGCTTGCCCGTCCGCGCAGGCTGCGCTTCGGGCAGCATGCAGATGCGTACAGATAGCGTTAATTCAAGAGTGACGACAAAAATGCCTCAGGGCAATGCGCGACAAAAAACTGGTTCAAGTTGAGATTCGATAAATCAGCGCGACCGCCTCTGCCGCGATGCCCTCTTCCCTGCCCAGATACCCAAGCTTTTCGTTCGTCTTGGCCTTGATGTTGACCTGTCCGGCTGCGACACCAAGATCAGCCGCGATATTGGCGGCCATGCCCGGGATATGCGCTGCCATCTTCGGCCTTTGCGCAATGATGGTGGCATCGATGTTGCCGACAGCGAACCCTGCTTCCGCCACACGCTTGCATGCCTCGCGCAGCAGCACGCGCGAATCGGCACCGGCAAATTCGGCGGCCGTATCGGGAAAATGCCGGCCGATGTCGCCTAGGCCGGCCGCACCGAACAAGGCATCGGTAATCGCATGCAGCAGCACGTCAGCATCCGAATGTCCAAGCAAGCCTGTCGTGTGCGGAATCG
>DATAHI010000184.1:0-13968 GCA_036263255.1 Oxalicibacterium sp.
AGCAGACTTTGTTCGGCACTGCGGATATCGGGCCGCTGCGTTAGCAGATCGGATGGCAGGCCGGGTGGAATGTCGGCCACGATCTGCTGGTCGGATAAAGGTTGTGGCGGCGGCAGATCATCCGGCAGCGGCTGACCGACGAGCAGTGTCAATGCGTTCCACGCTTGCGCACGCTGGCGCGCCAGCGCCAATTGCGATACGCGTGCCGTCTGCAGCAGCACTTCGTCCTGGCGCAGATCGAGCGCGGAGGAAGCCCCTACCTCGAAGCGCTGCTTCGACAACGCATAACCTTCGCTACGGCTCTTGTAGGTGTTCTCGGCCAGCGCCAGCTGTTCGGCATAGGCACGTTCCGCCAGATAGGCTTTCGCCACTTGCGCGATCAGACTGATCTGCGCGGAACGCTGCGCTTCCTCGGTGGCGAAATAGCTGGCCAGCGCTGCATTGCTGAGGCTGCGCACGCGGCCGAAGAAGTCGAGTTCGAAAGCGGCCAGGCTGAGACCAACCTGGTAATTGCTGCTCACCACGCTGGTACCGGTCGGCGAAATGGAAGCCGGCGTGCGGCCGCGCGTGCCGGTTGCCACCGCATCGAGATGCGGCAACAGATCGGCCGACTGGATGTTGTACAAGCCGCGCGCCTCTTCCATGCGTAGTGCTGCTACGCGCAAGTCGCGATTGTTGTTCAGCGCGAGGCCGATCAGTGCTTGCAAACGCTGGTCAGGGAAAAAATTGCGCCAGCCGATATCAGCGGCGTGCAGCGCTTTGTCGTCCTGCTTCGCTTCTTCCTGCGTCGGGTAGCTGGCAGCTACCGGCGCATCGGGCCGCACGTATTTCGGCGCCAGCGAGCATCCACTCAACACGCCTGCCAGCAGCAGGCTGATTGTCATCGTTTTCATCATAGTGCTTCATCCTCATCGCGCGGCTTGCGCGCGGCATACATGCGGCGTTGACGTTCGGTTCCCTTGAAGATGCGGCGCACCACCACGAAGAAGATCGGCACGAGGAACACGGCCAGCACTGTGGCGGTAATCATGCCACCCATCACGCCAGTACCAATCGCGCGCTGGCTTGCAGAGCCGGCGCCATGGGCGATCACCAGCGGCAGCACGCCGAGGATGAAGGCCATCGACGTCATGATGATCGGGCGGAAACGCAGATGCACGGCTTCCAGCGTCGCTTCAATCAGGCCCTTGCCCTGCGCCTGCAGATCCTTCGCGAACTCGATGATCAGAATCGCGTTCTTTGCCGACAGACCCACCACTGCGATCATGCCGACCTTGAAGTACACGTCGTTCGGCATGCCGCGCAACGTCACCCCGAGCAGCGCGCCGAGGATACCGAGCGGCACCACGAGCATCACGGCGAGCGGAATCGAAGTGCTTTCATACAGCGCGGCCAGCACCAGGAACACCGCGATCAGCGACAACGTGTACAGTGCGGGCGCCTGCGAACCGGAAGTTTTCTCTTCCAGCGATTGGCCGGTCCATTCGAAACCGAAGCCCGGTGGCAGCTTGCTCATGAACGATTCCATCTCCTTCATTGCCTCGCCAGTACTGCGGCCGGGCGCGGCGCCGCCGGAAATCTTGACTGCGGGATAGCCGTTGTAACGGATCAACTGCACGGGGCCGGTGATCCACTTCGAAGTCATGAACGACGAGAACGGAACCATGGTGCCGTCCGTGCTGCGCGCATACAGTCGCGTCAGATCTTCCGGCTGCAGGCGGCGTGGCGCATCGGCTTGCACGATCACACGCTGCTGACGGCCCTGGTTCGGGAAGTCATTGACGTAGGCCGAACCGAGCGCGGTCGACAGCACGCTGTTGATCGTGTCGAACGGCACACCGAGCGAATTGGCCTTGTCGCGGTCGATGTCGAGCTGAAGCTGCGGCGCATCTTCCAGCCCTTCAGGACGCACACCGGCAAGCACCTTGCTCTGTCCTGCCATGCCGAGCAGCTGGTTGCGCGCGGCGATCAGTGCATCGTGGCCGAGACCTGCACGGTCCTGCAGGCGGAAGGTGAAGCCGGTCGCATTGCCGAGTTCCGGAATCGGCGGCGGATTCAACGGAAACACAATTGCATCCTTGATCTGGGAGAATGCACCGAACGCCTGTCCCGCCACTGCGTCGGCGGATTGATCGGCACTGCGTTCGCTCCAGTCCTTCAGCGGCGTGAAGACCAAACCGGCATTCTGACCATTACCCGAGAAACTGAAGCCGGCGATCGACACCACGTGTTCGACAGCAGGCTGTTTCAGATAATAATTCTCGATGGTTTTCAGCACTTCCAGCGTGCGGCCGGTAGAAGCGCCTGGCGGCAGCTGCACGTTGGTCACGATGTAGCCCTGATCTTCATTCGGCAGGAAGGACGCCGGCAGACGGACATAGAGCAAGCCGACGCAGGCCACGATCACCGCATAGATGATCATGTAGCGCCCGGCCTTGGTCAGCATGCGGCCAATCAGGCTCTGGTAGCTGTTTGCCGTCCGGTGGAATCCGCGATTGAACCAGCCGAAGAAACCGCGCTTTTCATGATGGTGGCCTGCCTCGACCGGCTTCAGGATGGTCGCGCACAACGCCGGCGTCAGCGTGAAGGCCATCAGCACCGAGAACACCATCGACGACACCATCGACAGCGAGAACTGGCGATAGATCGCGCCGACCGCGCCACCGAAAAACGCCATCGGGATGAACACCGCGATCAGCACCAGCGTGATGCCGATCAGCGCACCCGTGATCTGTCCCATGGCCTTGCGCGTCGCGTCACGCGGCGACAAGCCTTCCTCGCTCATGATGCGCTCGACGTTCTCCACCACCACGATCGCATCGTCGACCAGGATGCCGATCGCCAGCACCATGCCGAACATGGTCAGCACGTTGATCGAGAAGCCGAACACGAACATCGCGGCGAAGGTACCCATCAGCGCGACCGGTACAACGATGGTCGGGATCAGCGTGTAGCGGATGTTCTGCAGGAACAGCAGCATCACCAGGAACACCAGCACGATCGCTTCCAGCAGCGTCTTGACCACTTCCTCGATCGAGATCTTCACGAACTTGGACGTGTCATACGGGATCGTGTACTTCACGCCGGCGGGGAAGTACTTGGACAGCTCTTCCATTTTCTTGTGCACGGCAGTGGCGGTGCCGAGCGCATTCGCAGTCGGCGACAGCTGCACGCCGATGAACGAAGTCGGTGCGCCGTCCAGACGGCCGGAAGTCGCATAGGTTTGACCGCCGACCTCGACGCGCGCCACGTCGCGCAGGCGCACGGTGGAACCGTTCTTGTTGGCGCGCAGGATGATGTTGCCAAACTGTTCGGGCGAGGTCAGCTGTCCGTTGACCACCACGGTCGCGCTGATCTGCTGCGTGTCTGGTGCAGGTAGGTCGCCCAGCGTGCCGCCGGCAACCAGCGCATTCTGCGACGCAATTGCGGCGCTCACATCGGCCGGCGTCAGGTTCAGGCCGACCAGCTTGTTCGGATCGATCCAGATTCTCATCGCGCGTTCGGTACCGAACAACTGCGCCTGGCCGACACCTGGGACGCGCTTGATTTCGTTCAACACGTTGCGCGATAGGTAATCGCCGAGCGCGACTGGATCGAGGCGACCGTCGGTCGACGACAAGCCGATGAACAGCAGGAAGTTGCTGCGCGACTTGGTCACGATCAAGCCCTGTTGCGTGACGGCCGCAGGCAGACGCGCTTCGACGCGCTTCAGGCGGTTCTGCACGTCGACCGCAGCAAGGTCGGCATTCGTTTCCGGTGTGAAGGTCACCGTGATCTGTACCGCGCCGTTGGCTTGGCTCTGCGATTCGATGTACTGCAGGCCGTCCGCACCGTTCATCTCCTGCTCGATGATGCTCGTTACGCTGTCATCCAGCGTCTGTGCGGTCGCACCTGGATAGTTAGCGGTAATGACGATGGTCGGCGGGGCGATGCTCGGATATTGCGCGACCGGCAGGCCGGTGATCGCGAGTGCGCCGGCCAGCAGGATGAAGATGGCCAGCACCCAGGCGAAGACCGGGCGGTCGATAAAAAATTTACCCATTGCGGTGCTCCCTTACTTCGACTGTGCCTGACCTGCGGCTTTTGCAGGCGCTGCAGGTGCGGCGGATGCGGCCGGCGTGGATGGTGCGGCCGTTTGCGGCCCAGCTTTCTGCCAGGGGACCGGCTTCACGGTCGCGCCCGGCTGCACTTTCTGCAGGCCTTCGACGATTACCTGGTCGCCCTCCTTCAGTCCCTTGTTGATGACCCAGGAATTGCCTTCGCTGGTCCCGGTTTCCACCGGGCGCGGCACCACTTTGTTGTTGGCGTCGACTACCATCACTGCAGCGCCGTCCGGCGTTCGGGTAATGGCCTGCTGCGGCACCGCGATCGCTTTTTCGTTGACTGCCTGCTCCACGCGCGCGCGCACATACATGCCCGGCAGCAGCGTGTGATCCGGATTCGGGAATTCCGCACGTAAGGTGACGGCACCGGAACTCGGGTCAACCGTGACGTCGGAGAACAGCAACTTGCCTGCACGCTGATATTCGCGACCGTCTTCCGTCAACAGCGTGACCTTCACGCCGTTCTTGCCAGCGCCTTTCAGGTTGCCGCTGGCGACCGCGCGCTGCAGTTCCAGCAATTCGGTGCTCGATTGCGTGAGATTCACATAGATCGGATCGAGCTGCTGCACGGTGGCGAGCAGCGTTGCTTCGTTCTGGCCGACGAGCGCGCCTTCGGTGACCAGCGCGCGGCCGATGCGGCCGGAGATTGGCGACGTCACCGTTGCGTAGCCGAGCGATAGGCGTGCGGTTTCGCGTGCGGCCTTGGCTGCGGCGAGATCGGCAGCGGCTTGCTTAGCGGCGGCCACCACATCGTCGTATTCCTGCTTGCTGACGGCATTCGTCGCTACCAGTGGCTTGTAACGGCCTTCCTTCAACTGCGTTTGCAGCAGCGTCGCCTCGGCGCGCTGCACCTGCGCATCGGCGCTGTTGTATGCCGCCCTGAACTGTGCCGGATCAATCTGGAACAATACTTGTCCCGCCTTGACGTCGGTGCCTTCACGGAAGTTGCGCTTCAGGATGATACCCGCCACGCGCGCGCGCACGTCGGCCACCCGCGTGGATTCCAGCCGGCCCGGCAATTCGTTCGTCACGCCGAGCGGTGCCGATTTAATCGTGACCACTGAAACTTCCGGTGGAGGTGGAGCGGATCCTTGCGTTTCCGACTTGCCGCAGCCGGCAATCAATAAGGAAAGAAAAAGGACAACACCGGCTTGGGAAAAACGGGAAAGTGAACGCATGGACATCTCGCACAGTGAGGTGGATTACGTCGCCGTGGACGGCGCTTGCATGCAAGATGGGCGGGCTTCGCCGCATCCGGCATTTTGTTTTGGTGCTTCGGAACTGATCGCGGTATTATACATACATGCTTGAATGTATGTATTGCTTGCAACAAAAGAGGCAGCAGCGTTCAGGAATTATCACAGGAATCGCATTCGATGGCCCGAGCCACCAAGGAAGAAGCACAAGAGACACGCAATCGCATCATCGATGCGGCTGAAGAAGTCATTTTTTCACGCGGTCTGGCGCAAACCTCGCTCGCCGATGTGGCGGACGCCGCCAAGGTGACGCGCGGGGCGATCTATTGGCATTTCAAGAACAAGGCCGATCTGTTCGAGGCCATCTGCGAGCGCATTCGCTTGCCGATGGAAACGCTGATGGAGACGCCAGCTCCGGAGTACGCGCAGGACCCGCTCGGCCACCTACGCAATGTCTGGATTCATTTGCTGCAGGATGCGGCGAACAACCCGCGCACGCGCAGAGTGCTGGACATCCTGTTTCTGAAATGCGAACTGGTCGATCGCGAGGACCCGATCTGGCTGCGCCAGAACGAGTGTCACTTGAATGGGCTCGACACCATGGGGCGCATTCTGGGAGACGCGATCGCCGCCGGGCAGCTGCCGGCCGACCTCGATACCAAGCTGGCTGTCATCACGCTGCATTCGCACATCATCGGTGTGCTGAACAGCTGGCTGTTTTCACCAACGACGTTCGATCTGGCTAGCGTTGCCGAACGGTTGATCGACGCATGTCTCGACAGCCTGCGCTATGCGCCTTCGCTGCGCGTGAAGAAATAGCGCGGCGGCAGCTGGCGACTCTTAAAAGGAAATCGGGAAAGAAGGAGCGAGGGCCGATTGTTAATAGGTCGGCATCGCGTTGTCTACCTGCGTTGCCCAAGCATGGACGCCGCCGGTCAGATTGACGACCTGGCTGAAGCCATTGTTCTCAAGGAATTGCGCGACGCGCAGGCTGCGCGCGCCGTGATGGCAGATGCAGATGATGGTCGCGTCCTCGTCGATTTCATCCAGCCTGCCGGGAATGGTGTTCATCGGCATCGAGATCGAACCCTCGATGCGGCATAGCTGGTACTCCCAAGGTTCGCGCACGTCCAGCAGAACGGGTGCCGCACCGGATTCCTTCGCCAGCAGGGATGCGAGTTCCGGCGCGGTCAGATGTTGCATCGTTTGCTCAGAACTTGAAGTTCGACGGTTCCGGTGCATTGCGCAACGGCTTGATCACCGTTTCGAACAAGCCGACCGTGCTGTAATCGACGTCCGAATTGCGCGTGACGATCTGCGCGGTCATCGCCGGCGCCGTGCCGACCACCGCAAACAGACGGCCGCCGACCTTCAGTTGCGACAGCAGTTTCTCCGGTACGGAACCGACCGAGCCCGACAGCACGATCACGTCGTAGGGCGCGTTCGGCTGGTTCGGCGCGGTATAACCTTGCGCGCCATCGCCCAACACAACTTCAACGTTGGAGACGCCGTAGCCGGCCAGATTCTTCTGCGCCATTTCCTTCAATTCCGGTTCGATTTCCACCGTGGTGACATGACGCGCGCGGTGCGCCAGCAGCGCAGCCAAGTAGCCGGAGCCGGCGCCGATTTCGAGCACGTTTTCGTGCTTCTGCACGGCCAGTTCCTGCATGATGCGTGCTTCGACGCGCGGCGCCAGCATGTTTTCGCCATGCGGCAGCGGGATTTCGGTATCGGCAAATGCGAGTGCGCGGTAGGCGGCCGGCACGAAGGCTTCGCGCTTGACCAGCACCAGCAGTTCGAGAACGTCCTGATCGAGCACGTCCCACGGACGAATCTGCTGCTCGATCATGTTGAAACGGGCTTGTTCGATGTTCATTTGTCGACTCGGTAAGACGAATTGGAAAACCGGCATTCTACCAAATGATGAGGCGAAATCGTGCCAAAACCGCGCCGAAACCGCGGTCGGGGCGCCGGATGCCGGTAGAATGCGCAAGCTGTCTTTCGCCATTCGTCGCGCATGAATTCTTCCTTATCCTGCCGCTCCGGTTGCGGCGCATGTTGCATCGCGCCCTCCATCTCGTCGCCGATTCCCGGCATGCCGGACGGCAAGCCGGCTGGCGTGCGCTGCGTGCAGCTGGACGAAGCCAACCGCTGCCGGCTCTTCGGACAGCCGGAGCGGCCGGCGGTATGCGGCGGCCTGCAGCCGCAGCAGGAAATGTGCGGCGAAACGCAGGCGGACGCCTTGGTATATCTGAGCCGCCTCGAAGCATTGACTGCCTGACTTTTCATTGACGATCGATACCCATGCGACGACTTTTTCCCCAACGTGCTGCGCTTGCCTTCGCCATTCTGCTGCTGTCCGCCTGTGCCATCTTCAACGGACCGCGCACAGTGCTGGTGCCGACCGAGCAATTGCAGGCGGCGCTGGACAAGCGCTTCCCGCTTGACATGCGCTATCTCGAATTGTTCGATCTGCATGCTACGCAGCCGAAGCTGCAGCTCGATGCGCAGAGCGGACGCATCGTATTAACGATGGACGTGGTGCTGGCACCGCCCTTCGTCAAGCGTACCTGGAAGGGCAGCATCGCGCTGTCCGGGGTGGTGCGGCCTGACGATACGCAGCGCGCGTTGGTGGTGCGCGAACCGCGTCTCGACGCGTTCCATATTGATGGCTTCGATCCCGAGATGAGCCGGCAGATCACGCGCTATGGCGGCCTGTTCGCGGAACAGCTGCTTCAGGATGTGCCGATCGCGCGCTACGACGACGTGCGGCCGCCCTATGCCGGTGCCGATTGGGTGCCAACCAAAATCGAACCCCGCGACGATGGCCTCATGATAAGCTTCGAACCGGTGCGCTAATGCCAGCTTAAGTCGCCGCAGTTAGGATTTTTCCGTCTTCTCGCGGCAGGTGGGAACGATGTCACCCGCAAGGCGTCAGACCTGCGGGTTTTTTATTGCCTGCCATTCCTGCTCATCGCCACTACATATCTAACTCAATCATGGATCTCGTTCTCGCAATCAAAGCCGTCATCATGGGCATCGTCGAAGGCCTGACGGAATTTCTGCCGATTTCTTCGACCGGCCACCTGATTCTGGCCGGTAGCCTGCTCGATTTCGTCGGCCCGAAGGTCAAGGTTTTTGAAATCGCCATCCAGACCGGTGCGATTTTCGCCGTCATTCTCGAATACCGTGCGCGTATCGCTACGGTATGTAGCGGCCTGCTGACAGAACGGCGCGCGCAGCGCTTCGCACTGAATATCATCGTCGCCTTTCTGCCGGCAGCGATCCTCGGCGTGATCTTCGCGAAGAAGATCAATGAAAAGCTGTTCGCCCCGGTGCCGGTCGCCATTGCCTTCATCGTCGGCGGCTTTCTGATCCTGTGGATCGAACGGGCAAATCGCCTGGGTCAGCACAAAATCCGCGTGCACTCGGTCGACGACATGACGGTGCTGGATGCATTCAAGGTCGGCTGCGCACAGGCCTTCGCGCTGATTCCCGGAACCAGCCGCTCCGGTGCGAGCATCATCGGCGGCATGTACTTCGGTCTGTCGCGCACCGCGGCAACCGAGTTCTCCTTCTTCCTCGCAATCCCGACACTGCTGGGCGCCACGGTCTATTCGGTCTACAAGGCACGCGACCTGTTGTCGGTGGCCGATTTGCCGCTGTTCCTGGTGGGCGGTGTGGCCGCTTTCATCTCGGCATTCCTCTGTGTGCGCTGGTTGCTGCGTTACATCAGTACTCACGATTTCACCTTCTTCGCGTACTACCGCATCGTGTTCGGTATCGTCGTCGTGTTGACTGCGCACTACGGCTGGGTGGTCTGGGCCGAATAAGGTGTTGATGGCAATACAGGATCCAGGCGCACGCGCGCTGCACGTACTCGAAACGGTCTTCGGCTACCCGGCTTTCCGCGGCCAGCAGGCGGAGATCGTCGACGTCGTGACGCGCGGCGGCGATGCACTGGTCCTGATGCCCACCGGCGGTGGCAAGTCGCTGTGCTACCAGATTCCTGCCTTGCTGCGAGATGGTGTCGGCGTCGTCGTCTCGCCACTGATCGCGCTGATGCAGGACCAGGTCGATGCGTTGGCTGAAGTCGGCGTGCGTGCTGCATTCCTGAATTCCACGCAGAGCTTCGACGAAGCGCTGCAGATTGAAAAGCGCCTGCGCAACGGCGATCTCGATTTGCTGTACGTCGCACCCGAACGCCTGATGACGCCGCGCTGCTTGGCCTTGCTGGAAAGCGCAAAGATTGCGCTGTTCGCGATCGACGAAGCGCATTGCGTATCGCAATGGGGCCACGATTTCCGCCCCGAATATATCCAATTGTCGGTGCTGCACGAACGCTTTCCCGAGGTGCCACGCATAGCGTTGACGGCGACGGCGGACCAGCAGACGCGCGAAGAAATCATCCGCCGCTTGCAGCTCGAGAATGCGCGGATGTTCGTCTCCTCGTTCGACCGGCCGAACATCCGCTACCAGATCGTCGAGAAGGCAAATGGCCGCAAGCAGTTGCTCGATTTCATTCAGAGCGAGCATGCCGGCGATGCGGGCGTTGTCTACTGTCTGTCGCGCAAGAAGGTCGAAGAGACGGCGGAATTTCTCAACGAGCATGGCGTCAACGCATTGGCGTATCACGCCGGCATGGAGACCGCCGTACGCAGTCGCAACCAGGCGCGTTTCCTGCGCGAGGACGGCATCGTGATGGTGGCAACGATCGCTTTCGGCATGGGCATCGACAAGCCGGACGTGCGGTTTGTCGCACATCTCGATCTGCCCAAAAGCATCGAAGGCTACTACCAGGAAACCGGCCGCGCCGGACGCGACGGCTTGCCGGCAAGCGCATGGATGGCTTACGGCTTGCAGGACGTGGTGCAGCAGCGCCGCATGATCGACGAATCCGAAGCGGATGACAACTTCAAGCGCGTGCAAAGCGCCAAGCTCGACGCGATGCTTGGCCTGTGCGAGACGCTGCATTGCCGCCGTGTGCGTCTGCTAGATTACTTCGGCCAGGCTTCCGCACCATGCGGTAACTGTGACACATGCATGAACCCGCCCGGCGCCTACGATGCGACGGTCGATGTACAGAAACTGCTGTCGGCGATTTACCGTGTCGATCAGCGTTACGGTGCCATGCACGTGCTGGACGTGCTGCGCGGTATCGATTCCGACAAGGTGCGTGAGCGCGGCCATGATCGCTTGTCTGCCTTTGGCGTCGGCTCGGATCGCAGCGAGGCCGAATGGCGCGCGATCCTGCGGCAGGTGATTGCGTTGGGCTACGTCAGCGTCGATCACGAAGCTTTCGGGGTGCTGAAGCTGACGGAAACAGCGCGGCCTGTATTGAAAGGCAGCGAAAGCGTACAGCTACGCGTCTACCAGAAGCCGATCAAGTCGCGGCGCACGGCTGGCAAGCCGAAGGGTTTTGCCGAAGTGGATCTGTCACCGGCAGAACAAGTGGTTTTCGAGAAATTGCGCTGGTGGCGCATGGAATCCGCACGCAAACACAATGTGCCGGCCTACGTGATCTTCCACAATGCGACGATGCGCGAGATCGCCAAGGTACAGCCGCAGTCCATGAACGATTTGCGCGGGATCGTAGGGATAGGCGAGAAGAAGCTGGAAACGTATGGCGAGGAAATCGTCGCCCTGCTGGCGGGAGCGCGTGTCGAGTAAGCGAAGGCAGACGGCCGGGTCAGAGCGCCAGCCATACGTGACATTCGATGAGTGCGTCAGGAATGAATTTTTTCTTTCCGTGCCAGCATTTCCACGTACTGCCTGATGCGTTTCGCGCGTGTTTCCGCCTTCTTCGCCGTCTGTACTCGCCATAGCACTGCATAGCGATTCGCACTATCAAGCGTTGCAAAAAAAGCTGCGGCGGCCGGTTCCGCATCGAGCGCAATTGCAAGGTCTTCCGGCATGGTCATGGTGCGTGCAGAATCGTAGGCATTGGCCCAGCGACCGTCTTCTTTCGCCAGGGCGATTTCTTTCAGCCCCGCCGGCTGCATTCGACCTTGTTCGACCAGCGCCTGGGCCTTCAGGCAATTCACCTTGGACCAGATGCTGCGTGGACGCCGCGGCGTAAAGCGCTGGAGCCAGTAATGTTCGTCCAGTGCTTTTTTCTGGCCGTCGATCCAGCCGAAACACAGTGCTGTTTCAAGCGCCTCGGCATAGCTTACCGATGCCTGATCGGCGCCTTTCTTTGCGATACGCAGCCACACGCCTTGTGATGTCTCATGGTGCGACTGCAGCCAGCTTTCCCATTCGCGCTGACTGCTGTGATGCTGGATCACGTCATTAACGGATGTAGATTTGTTCGCCATTCCTGACACGACACCGGTTTGCGAAGAGAAGCGCTATCGCTTTTGGAACACGAGATCCCACACGCCGTGTCCCAGTTTCAAACCACGGTTCTCGAACTTGGTGACGGGACGGTAGTCCGGTCGCGGCGCGTAACCGTCCGCCGTATTCATTAGTATCGGTTCGTCGCTCAACACCTGCAGCATCTGCTCCGCGTAATCCTGCCAGTCTGTCGCGCAATGCAGGTAGCCGCCAAGTGCAAGACGCGAAGACAGCAGCTGCACCATTGCCGGTTGAATCAGGCGGCGCTTGTTGTGGCGCGCCTTGTGCCAGGGATCCGGAAAAAAAACATGCACGCCGGCCAGCGTTTCGGGTGCGATCATGTGCGTCAACACTTCGTAGGCATCGTGCTGAACGATGCGGACGTTGTGCAAGGTTTTCTCGCCGATCAGTTTCAACAGGCTGCCTACGCCGGGCGTATGCACTTCGACGCCGATGAAATTCTTGTCCGGCATGCCGGCCGCGATTGTGGCCGTCGTTTCGCCCATGCCGAAGCCGATTTCGAGGATCGTGGGCGCTGTACGGCCGAAAGCGCGCGGCACATCGAGCAATGTCTTTTCGTACGGAATCATGTAGCGCGGCCCCAGTTCAGCCAGGGCGCGGCCTTGTGCGGTGGATACGCGGCCGGCGCGCGTGACAAAGCTGCGGATGCGTCGCTCGGTCGGGTCGTAGAAATGCGGCTTGTTGGAGCCGTTGTCTGTGGTGTGGTCCGTCATGCTGATGAATCGAAAAAACAGCGCGTGCAGATGCGCAAGAGGGCGCGGCGTGTGGCGCAATGAACGAAAGCCTGTCTGGCAAAGTGGTATTTTACCTGCTGTGTCGGCGTGGGCGGTGCATACCAGACGGTCCCGGTGTCGAGGACACATGTTTCCCGGTACGCATCCACCTACACTTCGCATCATCAATCAGGAGAACGAATATGACGCAATCGATGGCCCTGTATCGGCCTGCCGGAATGATCATGCTGATCTTGGCAACCACTGCGTGTGCGCCGAACGAGGCCCGACAGGCGGCGTCATCTCAGGATGTCGCCGCGTATCCGGAGGCGCATTATCAGCGACTGCAAGAGCAAGGGCGCAAGGTGCTGCACGTGGACGCGAGCCAGTCGCTGGTGGCGATCGAAGTAAGGCGCGCCGGAGCACTGGCGCGCTTCGGTCACGATCATGTGGTGGCAAGCCACGATATCAAGGGCGATGTCTCACCCCAGGAAGGCCGTGCCGATCTGCTGATACGCCTCGATCAGTTAACGGTCGACGAAGCAGGCCTGCGCGCGCAGGCGGGCTTCGACACGCAACCGACACCAGAGGATATTGCCGGTACGCGGCACAACATGCTGGCGAAGGTGCTAGAGGCCGACCGCTATCCGTACGCATTGGTGCGCATTGAACGGCTAGGCAAGACCGACACGTTGCGCGTCGCCATCACGCTGCATGGCCAGACGCAGACATATCAGGTGCCGGCCACCATCGAGAGTACGGCCGATCGCATGATGGTCAGCGGGACGATGCATTTCAACCAGAGCGACTTCGGCATCGTGCCGTATTCGGTCCTGAATGGTGCATTGCGCGTGCAGGACGGGCTTGATTTGCGTTTCCGCATCGACGCTCATACCTGAGCGTGCCAGGTTCGCCTCGTCGTCACGGAAATCGTTGCTACGTTAAAACCGCACTGTGCTCGCTGCGATACCAATACGGATTTCAGCGCATTCGCTGTACGCAAGGACCTAGGTCAGACATAAAAAAAGACACCCGAGGGTGTCTTGAAGAGTCGCATTACTACGACTACGAGGAGCATTTCCTGAGAGGGAAATTGAGAACTTAGAAGTCGTACGTCATGCCGACCGAGATGGCCTTGAGCGTATTGCCGGTGAAAGAATTGCCGCCGCCATCCTGGTTTCTCGTCGTGACGCCATGGCCACTGACGCCAATTGCATAATGGCCCCACTGGTCATTTTTTAGTTCGGTCGCGACTGCGTACCAGGTCATCCGGTCGCCATCAAAGTGATGCTTGAAGCCAATCGAATATTGGTTTGCGCCATCCGCCACAGAGCCGCCACCGGGGCATGAGACACCTACAACGCACGTACCGCCGGTGAACGCAGGTCCTGGGCCAGCAGCTGGTTCGCCAGGAGTGCGGCCGGCATGTGCCCAGCCAAAGTTCACGTCATCAGCAGGCGTAACTTTTTGCGTCAAAGCCAACCAAGTGCCGCTACGGGTACGTTCGTCGTAGGCAGACGTGATCGCATCGCGCTTCAGCTTTTCATAGATGAAATTAGCCGTGGTATTGGTGGGGAATTTGTACTGGACACCTGCCTT
>DATAHI010000185.1:0-8588 GCA_036263255.1 Oxalicibacterium sp.
ATCACCGCCTGCAGTGCAGGCAGCAACACGGTGTCGCGCGCGGCCTTCAGCATCATGCCGTGCGAAGTGTTGTTAATGTCTTCGGAGGTGCAGGCGAAGTGGATGAACTCCGTCGCCGCAACCAACTCCGGCACGTCTTTCACTTTTTCCTTCAGCCAGTATTCGACGGCCTTGACGTCATGGTTCGTGACGGCTTCGATTTCCTTGATGCGTTGCGCATCCGCTTCGGTGAAGTCGGCGACGAGCTTGTTCAAGCGTTCGTTGGCGGTTGCGGAAAACGGCTTGATTTCGGCAAAGCCGGCTGCGGACAAGGCTTGCAGCCACGCGATTTCCACCTTGACGCGATGATGCATGAAGCCGGATTCGGACAGGATCGGGCGCAGTTTATCGGTCTTGGCGGCGTAGCGGCCGTCCAGCGGCGAGAGGGCGTTGAGCGTGGAAAGAGGCATGGCAAATACGGATGAGTGAAGAGGCAGGTCCGCCGAAGGCAGAAGCCGGAAGTTGGCGGGAAGCACCATAAAAGGAAGCCGACATTCTACCACTCGCGCGTCGTACGGCATCCGTCGAATAGATGCAGGCAAATGTGTGCGGAAAACGACGCATTCGCGCGGATTTTGCCAGGCTGCGAGGTATAATCGCCTTCCAATTTTCGAAGCAAAGCCTCTATGAAACTGATTGGTTCGCTGGCCAGCCCGTACGTGCGCAAGGTACGTATCGTGATGCTTGAAAAAAAGATTGACTACGAATTCGTGCTCGAAGATGTATGGCGCGACGATACGACGATCCAAGAGTCGAATCCGCTTGGCAAGGTGCCATGCCTGGTGATGGAGGATGGCGGTGCGATGTTCGATTCGCGCGTGATCGTCGAGTACCTCGATACGCTGACGCCGGTCGGCAAGCTGATTCCTCCGAATGGTCGCGAGCGTGCCGAAGTCAAATGCTGGGAAGCGCTGGCCGATGGCGTGGCCGATGCGGCGCTGCTCGCGCGTCTGGAACGCACCATGCGGCCCGCAGAGCAGCAAAGCGAGAAATGGCGCGCACGTCAGATGGCCAAGGTCGACGCCGGCCTGAAGGCGATGTCGGCGGGGCTGAAGGACACGGCATATTGCGCTGGCAACCAGTACACGCTCGCTGATGTCGCGGTGGGCTGCACGCTCGGCTGGCTCGCATATCGCTTCCCGGAAATCCGCTGGCGCGAAGATTACCCGAACCTCGAACGCCTGTACGAAAAGCTGTGCGAACGTTCCACGTTCAAGGAAACGGCGCCGGAATGAGTCTGCAAACTCGATCCAGAAATAAAAAAGGACGCTGAGGCGTCCTTTTTTATTGCGGCGGCAATCGCGTGAATTGCGGCTTATTCGTCGATCATCTGCGCCTGCAGATAATTCTGGATGCCGACCTTTGAGATCAGATCAAGCTGCGTTTCCAGCCAGTCGATATGTTCTTCGGTGTCGTCGAGAATGTGCTGAAACAGCGCGCGGGAAACATAATCGCCGGCCGCTTCGCACGCGGCGATGCCTTCCTTCACGGTTTTCTGTGCACCGCGTTCCAGTTCGAGATCGCAATTCAACATTTCCTGCGTGTTTTCGCCAATCATCAGCTTGTGCAGGGCTTGCAGGTTCGGCAGCCCGTCCAGCATCAGAATGCGGTCGATCAGCTTGTCGGCGTGCTTCATTTCACCGATCGATTCGTCGTATTCCTTCTTCGCGATTTTTTCGAATCCCCAATGCTTGTACATGCGCGCATGCAGGAAGTACTGGTTGATGGCGGTGAGTTCGTTGGTCAGCTGTGCATTGAGCAGCTTGATGATGTTGCTATCGCCTTTCATGGACGCCCCGGAAGAGATGAAGTGATGGCAGTCGCTGCTTCAGCGCGACCGAAAAGTACGCACATGATAGCCCAGGACTTTGCATTTTCAGCAGGCGGCTTGCATTTCGTTAGCGGGAATCATTCTTGTTTCGATTGCATTCTCGTTTGATGCGCAAACGTGAGCGCCAATAAAAACGCACCGGCTAGCGGTGCGCTTTTTTCGTGCGGCAAGAAGCCGATTATCGTTTGCCGGGATCGGTGACGAAGCCCATCTTGTTCAGCCCGCCCGTTTGTGCGGCTGCCATGACTTGCGCCACTTTTTCGTACGGCGTGTTGCGGTCGGCGCGCAAATGCAGTTCCGGTTGCGGCGTCGCCTTTGCCGCTTCCGCAATGCGTGAGTGCATCGATGCTTCATCGATCGGTACGCTGTTCCAGTACACCTGGCCTTGCGCATCGATCGCGAGGTTGATCGTCTCCGGCTTCACTTCGTTCGGCTGATTCGCAGCGCGCGGCAGGTCGATCTTTACGCTGTCCGTCATGACCGGAATCGTCATGATGAAGATAATCAGCAGCACCAGCATCACATCGACCAGCGGCGTGGTGTTGATCTCGGGATTGAAGTCGTCGTCGTCCGACAAAGAGCCCATTGCCATCATTTGCCTCCGACGGCGACCAGCTTGGAGCCGCTGGCTGGGCTGGTGCCATCCTTCGCGCGTGCACCGGTGACGAACAGCGCATGCAGATCGAAGCCGAACTTGTTCATCTTCGCGATGACGGCCTTGTTGCCGCGCACCAGCGCGTTGTAACCAAAGGTCGCAGGGATCGCAACTGCGAGACCGAGTGCGGTCATGATCAGCGCTTCGCCGACTGGACCGGCAACCTTGTCGATGCTGGCCTGACCCGAGGTGCCTATCGCGACCAGTGCGTGATAGATGCCCCACACCGTGCCGAACAGGCCGACGAACGGCGCGGTGGAACCGACCGAAGCCAGTACCGCCATGCCGGTTTGCAGGCGCGCTTGCGTTTCGTCGATGGCTTGACGCAGCGAGAGCGTGATCCAGTCGCTGACTGACAGTTCATCGTGCAGATGGCCTTTGTGGGCCTCGTGATGTTCCATTGCCGTGACGCCTGCTTCGGCGATCGCCGCGAATGGATTGCCCGTACCCAGCGTCGAGAGACCGTCCTTCAGGTTGGTGGCATCCCAGAACTCATGACCAGCGGCGCGCGCCGAGCGGCGGTACTGAAACAGCTGCAGTGCTTTCGTCACGATCACGTACCAGGAAGCGATCGACATTGCGACCAGTAGCAGCGCCACGCCCTTGGTTACGAAATCGCCTTGCGACCACAAACTCTCCAAACCGTATGGACTGACTTCCATGATGATTCCTTCTTTTATCTGCTTAAAGTGAAGTTGATGGGGATGATGGCATAGACCGGGATTGCCTTGCCGTCCTCGATATAAGGTTTGAACAGCGCGCGCATCACGGCATCGCGTGCGGCATCGTCCATGCGCTGCGAGCCGGAGGATTTCTGGATGTCGATTTTTTCCGCGCGGCCCTTTTCATTGATGAGCACACGCATCGTGACCGTGCCTTCGTTACCCATGCGCGCATCTACCGGCGGATAAACGGGGCGGGGCGCATTGATATAGGCCACGCCGGAAATGATTTTCGGTGTCGCGGGCTGCGCCGGCGCGGCAGGTGCCGCTGGTGCAGGAGGCGACGGAGGTGCGCTGTCGACCGGTGGTTGCGGCGGCGTAGGCGGCGTGGGTTCGCTGATCGCCTTCGGGGAGGGCTCGCGCTTAACGACAGGCTTAGGTGTCGGCTTTGGTTCCGACTTTTTCACCACCGGCACGGTCTTCGGTTCTGAAGGCTGGGGACGCGGTTGCGGCGCCGGCTCTTCGGAGATCAGCTGTACGTAGATTTCCTTCGGCAATGCAGTTTTGACCGCCTGATGCAGCAGGCCGCTCTTCAGTGCATAGAAGAAGGCGACATGCAAGGCGATGACGATGACAAGCGGAAGATAACGTCTTAACTGCTGCGAGAAGTAAGGCGAAACGGGCGATGCAGATAGGGGTGTTGCACTCATGAACTTGCTTTAGGCGGCCATTGCATTGGTGTGGAACATGATGGCTTGGGGCCGCGACTCTGCAATGCATTCGCGCAGCACATGCTTGGCGCAGGAATGGCATTTGCCGCAGCAGGTGCCAACGTCGAGCTGCGTGCGCAGATGAAGCATCGACGTCGCGCCGTCGGCTACTGCCTGGCGAATCTTGCCATCGGAAACATTATTGCATACACAAACGATCATCGATGCCTCTTGCTGCTGTCAAAATAGCGCTTTCGCGTACTGCCTAATTAAGGTGCGTACTTCCGATTACCAATCGTGACAGCAGGCGGAAGCGTTCCTGCTGCGGCATCGCTTTTTCCACCATCAGCGCCCATTGTTCCGACAACTGCTGACAAGTGGCACGTAAGACCGGCGCCAGTTCCGGCAAATCAGCCAGCGCCTTCAAATGCCGTTCGATTACGGAAGCGAGACGGATGCACGCCTTGCTTTCCTGTCGGTGCTGCTGATGCGCGGAGTAATGCGACATCAAATGCAATACCGCCGATACCAGCAATTCCGGCTGGGCGGGTGCTGCGTTGGGTTCCTGCAATGCCTGCTCGACTGCTTCGATCGCCATCAAATTCTCCTTTGCTAGGGCTTGCTGGCGTCGCGCGCGGGCTGGCGTTATTCAAAAAACGGCTATGCGGTCAGAATCAATTTGTTCAACTGCGTCACACGCAAACGATAGATTCTGCCTTCGTGCGCAATTTCAACTTCCCGCTTCTGCCGAAACAAATCGCTGCTGTTGATACGGGGCACGGCCTGCTCTGCTCCAGCACTCGAGCTGGAGGCGGCATCTGCCGGGGATTCACCTGGAACGGGTGTCGCCATCTTCAACCTCTCGTGTAAATGAGAACAATTCGTGTTTAGATTATTCGGCATTTAGGAAAAGAATGCAAGCGCTTTTGAAGGCGTATGCAAATCCGGTGTCTTTTCTCTGGTTTGTATTGCTTAAGCGGCAATAAATGGGAGCATCGACGTGATATCACGGCTCTTTCTGCCGGCGTGAGCGCTCATCGCAGCGCATCATGAACCAAGATAAATTGCCGAACACTCGGTGTATCGTGTCGCGATGGATTCCTTGATCGCTGCCTCTGCACGCAAACTTGCCTCGGGTGACGCGCTCAGTGCGCTCAAGTTTGTCGCTCTTCGGGAGGACCCGCCAGCACTCGCTTTGCGCGGTATCGCGATGGCTCAGCTGGGAGAGCACATCCGCGCACGCGAGCTCCTGCGCCGCGCCGCGCGCGGCTTTAGCAGCCATGAAGAACTGTCGCGAGCGCGCTGCGTCGTGGCGGAAGCCGAAGTGGCGTTAGCGGTGCGGGATATCGACAGTTCGTCACGTACGCTGGCTGCCGCTTTGACCGTGCTGGAGGCCCATGGCGATCACATGAATGCGATACAGGGACGGCTGGTCATGGCGCGCAGATTTTTGCTGCTCGGCCGTCTCGACGATGCCGCACGGACACTGGCAGGAATCGAGGGAACGCGCATGCCGCCCGTGCTTACTGCAGTTGCGTCATTAAGTGCAGCCGAACTGGCCTTGCGCTTGCTGCGCATTGAGGAGGCGCAGAAGGTGTTGACGCGGGCGCAGGAAGCGGCCGAAAGGGGCGGCGTGCCGGCATTGCTGGCAGAAGTGATGGAGATGCGCACGGCGCTCGATCGTCCGGCGGCGCGGCGTCTTTGTGGTGGTGAAGAGCAAGTGTTGCGCTTGCACGAGGTGGCCGCGCTTCTGGCCTCCGATACATTGGTCATTGATGCCTGCCACCGTCGTCTGAGCACCGGTGCTTCGGGTGTTCGGCGCTCGCTGGCACGCAGGCCGATCCTGTTTTCGCTGGTGTATGCGCTCGCAGCAGCTTGGCCTCGAGACGTCGATCGTGAAGACTTGATTGCGAATGCGTTTCGAACACGCCAGCCCGATGAAACGCATCGCGCACGCCTGCGCGTCGAGATCGGCCGGTTACGCGCGCTCGTCAAACCGGTCGCGCAGATCGAGGCGACGGCACGCGGTTTTGCTCTCAGGCCTTTGGAGAATCGTTCGGTAGTCGTGCTGGTGCCGCCGATCGACGGTGAACAGGCTTCACTGCAAGCGCTGCTTTCCGATGGCGCTGCATGGTCAACCTCGGCGCTGGCGTTGGCATTGGATACCAGTCAGCGCACGGTACAGCGCGCTCTGGCCGAGCTGGAGGCCGCGGGACGGGTGCGTTCCATCGGTCAGTCCCGAACGCGCCGCTGGCTGTCTCCGCCGCTGGCGGGATTCACGACAATCTTGTTACTCCCTGCTGCGCTGCCGATTGAATAAAGTCTTCCTGCGCGCCGATCCCGGCGCATTGACAAGGAGCTAGCAATGAGCCTCAACATGACTAAAGACAGACCACGGGCAAAGGTACGCAACGCCGAGATCGTGCAAGAGTACGGTCCATTCGAGGGCGTTCAACGCGTGCATGGAGTGACCTATGACGGGAAGCGCGTTTGGTTGGCTGCGGGCACGCAGCTAATGGCCTTCGACCCCGCCAGCGCCGAACTGACACAAACAATCGATTGCGCCTGCGATGCGGGCACTGCCTTCGACGGCAAACATCTTTATCAGATCGCCGAGAAGCGCATCGACAAGATTGATCCTCGCAGCGGCAAGGTCGTGGCATCGATCCCGGCGCCAGGTCAGGGATATGACTCGGGCTTGACCTGGGCGGAAGGCAGCCTGTGGGTCGGCCAGTATCGCGATCGCAAGATTCATCAGATCGATCCCGTGAGCGGCGAGATCCTGCGCACCATCGAATCCAATCGCTTCGTCACCGGCGTGACATGGGTGGATGGCGAACTCTGGCACGGAACATGGGAAGAGGAAAAGAGCGATCTGCGCCGCATCGATCCCGAGACTGGTGCCGTGCTCGAATGTCTCGACATGCCGCCGGGCACTGGTGTGAGCGGCCTCGAATCAAACGGCGCAGATCTTTTCTACTGCGGTGGCGGATCAAGCGGCAAGGTGCGCGCCGTGCGGCGTCCGAAGGCAGTCGTCGCATAAGTCTGCGACGAAGCGCGGCGCCTAATGGAGCGGATGAAAGGATTCGGCTTGCGCGACCGGCCAATATTTTGCAAACACTTCGGGCAGCGTATTGCGCCTAGTGTCGTCCAGCAGCTGGCCCGGCTCCAGATACGGCAGCAACGCGGACGCGAGCCTGACCTGGTTGGCCGAGACGCGCCTTACCAGGTGATGCGGCTTTAACTCCGATGGATGACGCAGGCCGGCCGCGGCGATCAGCTCGGCCAGCGCCTTCATCGTGTTCCGGTGGAATGCAGCAACACGTTCTGCTTTGTCGGGAATAACGATCGCGCGCTGACGCAGAGGATCCTGCGTCGCGACGCCGGTCGGGCAGCGATCGGTATGGCAGCTTTGCGACTGAATGCAACCGAGCGCAAACATGAAGCCGCGCGCGGAGTTGCACCAGTCGGCGCCTAGCGCCAGCGTACGGACAATGTCGAAAGCAGTGACGATCTTGCCCGACGCGCCAATCTTGATTCGGTTGCGAAGGCCCGCGCCGACCAGCGTGTTGTGCACCAGCAGCAGCGCTTCCTGTAGCGGCACACCAACGTGATCGGTGAATTCCACCGGCGCTGCACCCGTCCCGCCTTCGCCGCCGTCGACGACGATGAAATCCGGCAGGATGCCGGTGTGCAGCATTGCCTTCACGATGCCGAAAAATTCCCACGGATGACCGATCGCGAGCTTGAAGCCGGTTGGCTTGCCGCCGGACAGCGTGCGCAGCTGTTCGACAAAATGCAGCAGCCCGACCGGTGTGTCGAAGGCTGAATGCGAGGAGGGCGAGATGCAATCGACGCCTTGCAGAATGCCGCGTGCCGCTGCAATTTCTGCCGATACTTTTGCTGCAGGCAGCACGCCGCCATGCCCTGGTTTTGCGCCTTGCGACAATTTGATTTCGATCATCTTCACTTGCGGCAGCGCTGCGTTCACCGCAAATTTCTCCGGCGAGAAGCTGCCGTCGTCGTTACGGCAGCCAAAATAGCCCGAAGCGATTTGCCATACTAGGTCGCCGCCGGGTTCATTCGCGTTTTCCGGTCGGTGATGACGGCTGATGCTTCCCTCTCCGGTGTCGTGCATGAAGCCGCCAAGTTGCGCACCACGGTTCAATGCCCGGATCGCATTGCCGGACAGCGCGCCGAAGCTCATGCCGGAGATATTGAAAATGCTCGCAGAGTACGGCTGCGTGCGTTCCGCACCGATCGTGATGCGGAAATCATATGAGCCGATCTTGGCCGGCACGATCGAATGATTGATCCACTCATAATCGCTTTGATACACGTCCATCTGCGTGCCGAAAGGGCGCTTGTCGACGGTTTGCTTAGCGCGCTGATAAACCAGTGAACGCTGGTTGCGCGAAAACGGCGTGGCGGCGGCGTCTTCTTCGAGGAAGTACTGGCGGATCTCCGGACGTATCGCTTCCAGCAGATAGCGGAAGTGCGCCAGGATCGGATAGTTGCGCAGCAGCGCGTGTTCTTTTTGCCGCATGTCGCGCAAGCCGAGCAGCACGAGCCCGCCTGACAGCAAAACCAGCCACCAGCCGACATGCATCATCACTCCGATCAGCAAGGACAACACGAACAGCAAGGCGGCTGCCATCAGGCCCAGATAACGTACCGGGAAATCGCGCATC
>DATAHI010000186.1:0-7426 GCA_036263255.1 Oxalicibacterium sp.
TTACACGGCCAAGCTGGTCGACCTGCTGCGCGCCGGTGAGCTGGACGCGATCATCGTCGCGCTGCCGATTCCGGAACAAAGTCTGGCGGTGCAGCCGATCTACGACGAACCTTTCGTCGTAGCCGTGCCGAAGGATCATCCGTGGACAAAGCGCGAACACGTGCACGCGGACGACCTGAAGTCCGAAACCATGCTGCTGCTCGGCCACGGGCATTGCTTCCGCGATCAGGTGCTGGAAGTCTGCCCCGAGATGTCGCGCCTTTCGACATCGGGCGACGGCATCGCGCGCACTTTCGAAGGTTCGTCGCTGGAAACGATACGCCACATGGTCGCCTCCGGCATCGGCATCACGGTGCTGCCGGAAGGCTCGGTGCCCGACATCCATACGAAGGAAGGCATGCTGCGCTACATTCCGTTCACCGATCCGGTGCCTTCGCGTCGCGTGGTGCTCGCATGGCGCAAGAGCTTCACGCGCGGCGCGGCGATCGAAGCGGTGAGACAGGCGCTGCTCTCCTGCGATTTGCCGAACGTGACGATGCTGCCGGATGAAGTTCGCAGCGAAGCCTGATTTACTTTTCCTCGCTGCTACGTTTTGATGAATCGCCTGTCCCTGTATTTCCGTCTCGTTCGCCTCGACAAACCGATCGGCACGCTGTTGCTGCTGTGGCCGACGCTCAATGCGCTGTGGCTTGCTTCCGATGGACATCCCGATTGGACGCTGGTGGGCATCTTCGCACTCGGGACGCTGCTGATGCGCTCGGCCGGTTGCGCAATCAACGACTACGCCGATCGCGATTTCGACAAGCACGTGCAGCGCACGAAGGACAGGCCGATCACTGCCGGCTTGATTGCGCCAAAGGAAGCGCTGATCGTCGCGGCCGCGCTCGCGCTGGTTTCCTTTGTGCTGATCCTGCCCTTGAATACGCTGACCAAGCAGTTGTCGGTCATTGCCGTGATCGTTGCGGCGACCTATCCCTACTTCAAGCGCTTCTTCGCGATTCCGCAAGCTTACCTGGGCATCGCTTTCGGTTTCGGCATTCCGATGGCGTTTGCCGCCGTTCAGGACCAGGTACCGGCTGCAGCCTGGTGGCTGCTGCTTGCGAACGTGTTCTGGTCGGTCGCCTACGACACCGCCTATGCGATGGTCGATCGCGAAGATGACTTGAAGATCGGCATGAAAACTTCCGCCATCACGTTCGGCCGCCATGACGTTGCCGCGATCATGGTCTGCTATGCCCTCTCGCTCGGCCTGATCCTGATCGTCGGCTGGCAATACGGTCTGCGCACCTGGTTCCTGCTCGGTATGCTGGCCGCCGCCGGCTGCGCGCTGTATCACTACACGCTGATCCGCACGCGCGAACGCGGCCCCTGCTTCGCGGCTTTTCGTCACAACAACTGGCTCGGTGCCGCAGTCTTCGCCGGCATTGCTCTCGATTACCTGATGCGCTGAATCGCGCATTCCCGGCGGCAAGAACGCCGCACGATGAACTAATCCTCAAATTTCACGATCACTCAATCTCCTGATATTGAACGGAGACAGTGATGCAACGCTTCGAGAACAAGGTCGTGATTGTGACGGGCGCCGGTTCCGGCATTGGCGAGGCGACCGCAAGGCGCTTTTCCGAAGAAGGCGCAAAAGTCTTGCTGGCGGGCCGCACATTGGAAAAACTGGAAAGAGTCGCGCGCAGCCTGCCGGCCGAACGCACGCAGTGCAAGCAGACCGATGTTTCGGTGCATGCACAGGTAAAGGCGCTGATCGATTTCACCGTCGACAAGTTCGGCCAGCTTGATGTGCTGGTCAACGACGCCGGCACCTTTTCTGGCGGCACGGTCACCGAGATCAGCATCGAAGACTGGCAACGTGTGCAGGACACCAACGTCAATGGCGCCTTTTACGGCGCGCGCGAAGCGATTCCACACTTGGAGAAAACACGCGGCTGCATAGTCAACGTCGCCTCCGTCTCGGGCCTCGGCGGCGACTGGGGCATGAGCGCCTACGACACATCCAAGGGCGCGCTGGTCAACATGACACGCGTGCTTGCGATGGACTTTGCCTCGAAAGGCATACGCGTCAATTCGGTCTGCCCCAGCTTCACGTTCACCGACATGACGGCAGACATGGCGCAGGACCAGGAATTGCTGAAAAAATTCTACGAACGCATTCCGCTCGGACGCGGTGCGCAGCCTTCCGAAATTGCCGCCGTGATTGCCTTTCTTGCCAGCGAGGATGCCAGCTTCGTCACGGGCGTCAACATGCCGGTCGATGGTGGAGTGACTGCCTCGAACGGACAGCCGGCCTCGTCCTGACGGCCGCGGCGATTCGCGATTACACTTCCCTCTCTTCTTTTATCGGCGCTTTCCATGGACAACGCGGACATCAAGCGTTATCTGCCTTGGGTGGTGGCAATCGCGCTGTTCATGGAACAGCTCGATTCCACCATCATCAACACTGCCGTGCCGACCATGGCCGCCAGCCTGCAGGTCACGCCGTTGAGCCTGAAGGCTGCGGTCAGCAGCTACATCCTCAGTCTCGCGGTATGCATTCCGATCAGCGGCTGGATGGCGGACCGCTTCGGCACGCGCCGGGTATTCAGTTTGGCGATAGCACTATTCACCTTTTCCTCGGTGCTGAGCGGTTTGTCGCTCAATGTGCCGATGCTGGTGGCGGCGCGCATCCTGCAGGGCATCAGCGCGGCGATGATGATGCCGGTCGGACGGCTCGCCATCATCCGCACCTTTCCGAAATCGGAACTGCTGCGCGCAATGAACTTCGTCATCATCCCGGCGCTGATCGGCCCTCTGCTGGGACCGACCATCGGCGGCCTGATCGTGCACTGGCTGTCGTGGCGCGTCATCTTTTTCATCAACGTACCGGTCGGCATTGCCGCGCAAATTCTGATTCACCGCCATATGCCAGACTATCGCGGTGAGTCGCGCCGGCCGCTGGACGTGATCGGCATGGTGCTGTTCGGCAGCGGCACCGCGTTGCTGTCCTGGGTACTGGAAATCTTCGGCGAACATCATCTGGACTACACCTCGGTTGCCATCCTGTTCCTGCTTTCGCTCAGCCTGATCGCGGCTTACATATGGCACGCGCACCAGACGGCATTCCCTCTGCTCAAGCTCGCACTGTTCCGCGTGCGCACGTTCCGCGTGTCGGTGTTTGGTGGTTTTGTCACGCGACTTGGACTGGGCGGCATGCCGTTTCTACTGCCGTTGCTGTACCAGCTTGGTCTCGGCAAACCCGCCTGGGAATCGGGCATGTTGATGATGCCTACCGCTGCTGCAGCGATGGGCATGAAACTGATCGCACCGAAAGTGCTGCGCCGCTTCGGTTACAAAAAGGTGTTGATCGTCAATACGGTCATGATCGGCATGACGATCAGCCTGTTCGCTTTCGTCAGTGCAGAAACGCCGATCATCATGATCATGTTGATCGGCCTGTCGCAAGGCTTCTTCAATTCGCTGCAGTTCTCCAGCATGAATTCGATGGCCTATGCCGATATCAGCACTGCGGATTCGAGCATGGCAAGCACGATCGCCAGTTCCCTGCAACAGATGTCGATGAGTTTCGGTCTTGCCTTCGGCACCATCGTCGCCGCCTGGTATCTGGGCGATCTGCCGCAGAGCGATCATGCGGCCGTCATGAACGCATTGCATCATGCTTTTCTGACACTGGGCGCGGTCACGATTCTGTCTTCGTTGTCGTTCTGGAGGTTGCGTCCGCATGACGGCGATAACGTCAGTCGGGGCAGCAGTTCGCCGCCGGTCGACAAGCAGGCGAAAGAAGCTGTCATCGATCCGCATACCTGAGTACGCATCGCGGCCGGCGATACATTCCGTAACATCGCTTACCGAAACCGGAGAATCTGCTTCGGCGAATACAGTTCACGGCAGAAACCAATCGACGTAGCGGCAGTCAGACGTTATATCGCATGGAATGAAAGGAACGCATATGAAAAGCAAGCTCGTCGTTTCCGCGCTGATCGCCGCCATGCTGGCGGCACAAGGGGGCGCGGCTTTCGCGGATGATCACGACCACGATCGCGGCCGCGGCCACGTATATGGTCATGATCGCCACGGGCCGCCGCGCGGTCATTATGACAATCGCTATCACGACCGGGGCCCGGGTGCCGGACCGCATCACGAATTCCATCGCGGTGATCGTCTCGCGGCCGAATATCGCCATCGTCAATACGTCGTGGACAACTGGCGCTTGCATCATCTGGCGCCGCCGCCGCGCGGATATCACTGGGTACAGACCGGCCCGGACTACGTACTGGTCGCCATCACGAGCGGCATCATTGCGCAGATCGTCATCGGCAACTGACGCCGCGGACACGAAGCAAAAAAGGCTGGATGCCGAGTCGGCATCCAGCCTTTTTCATGCATGCGCGAGCGCGCATTCAGTCCCGGCCGAATTCCTCCCCGAGCTCACGACCGCGGGCTGCCGCAGCCTTCATTGCTTTGACGATCGCTTCCTTCACACCGCTTTCTTCCATGCTGGTCAACGCTGCGTAAGTGGTGCCTCCCTTCGACGTCACGCGCTCGCGTAGCGTCGTTACCGGCTCGCTCGATTGCGCCGCAAGCTGTGCCGCGCCGACGAAGGTCGAGATGGCCAAGGCCTTGCCCTGTTCTGCGCTCAAACCCATTTCCTGTGCCGCCTGCTGCATCGCTTCGATGAAATAGAACACATAGGCCGGACCGCTGCCCGACACCGCGGTCACCGGATCGATCAAGGCCTCATTATCCAGCCAGACCGTATCGCCGACCGCGCGCAGGATGGCATCGGCAGTTTCGCGCTGCACTGCATTGACGCCAGTAGTGGCGACCATGCCGGTCACACCCTTGCCGATCAGCGCCGGCGTGTTCGGCATCGTGCGCACGATCGCGTCGTGGCCGCCCAGCCAGCGCGACAAATCGGCGGCGCGCAGGCCAGCCGCAATCGACAGCACGAGTTGCGCGCGGATGTGCGGCCGCAATTGCACGACGACGTCCTTCATCTGCTGCGGCTTGACGGCCAGCACAACGACATCGCAGGCAGCGATCTTGCCGTCGATGGCGCTCGCTGTCGTCACGCCGAATTGCTGTTGCAGGCGCTGCAATGCGTCGGCGCTGATGTCGACTACATGGATATTCGCTGCGGCCGTCAGTTTGCCGGCCAGGCCGCCGATCAGGGCCGCTGCCATGTTGCCGCCGCCGATGAAAGCGATCTTCAAGTTATTTTGCATAGTTCCTGTTTCCAAAAATCGCAGAGCCGATACGCACGATCGTGGCGCCTTCGGCGATGGCCGCATCCATGTCGGCCGACATGCCTATCGATAGCGTATCGAGCGGTAGTCCTTCCGCGCGCAAATATTCGTACAGCACGCGCAACTGCCGAAACGGCTCGCGCTGACGCGCCACGTCCTGTTCCGGTTCCGGTATCGCCATCAGGCCGCGCAACCGGATGCGCGGCAGTTGCGCAATTGCGTTCGCCAGCGGAACAACTTCCGACGGCATTACGCCGCTCTTGCTCGCTTCGCCGCTGATATTGACCTGCAGGCAGATGTTCAGGGGCGGCAGTTCGGGCGGACGCTGCTCGGACAGGCGCTGCGCAATCTTTTCGCGATCGACCGAATGCACCCAGTCGAAATGCTCGGCGATCGAACGCGTTTTGTTGCTCTGGATCGGCCCGATAAAATGCCACTCCAGCTTCAATTCCGGTTGCAGCGCGCGAACTCTTGCCATTTTATCCAGCGCTTCCTGCAGATAGTTCTCGCCGAAAGCCTGCTGCCCTGCTGTTGCGGCCTCAATCACCGCCTGCGCATCGAAGGTTTTCGAGACGGCCAACAGCTTAATGTCATGGCTGCGTTGCGCATTGTCTGCAGCCTCGGCCATCCGGCGACGCACGGCTTGCAAGTTCTCGCGTATTGCAGACATAATCAAAGTTCTTTAAAGCAATTATTTTCGTGATTTTGCAATTGCCCGCGGCCGTAAGCCAGGCCGGCAGCGCATGCATCCTCTGCGGGGACCAGGGATTATAAATGGACATTTCCGAACTGCTGGCCTTCTCGGTCAAGAACAAGGCTTCCGACCTGCACCTCTCCGCCGGCCTGCCGCCGATGATCCGTGTGCATGGCGACGTGCGCCGCATCAATCTGCCGCCGCTCGAGCACAAGGATGTGCATGCGATGGTGTACGACATCATGAACGACGGCCAGCGCAAGGTGTACGAGGAACGACTGGAAGTCGACTTCTCGTTCGAGATTCCCGGCCTGTCGCGCTTCCGCGTCAACGCCTTCAACCAGGATCGCGGCGCGGCAGCGGTGATGCGTACGATTCCGTCGAAGATTCTCACGCTGGAAGATCTGAACGCGCCGAAAATCTTTGCCGAGCTCGCGCTGAAACCGCGCGGTCTCGTGCTCGTGACAGGACCGACCGGTTCGGGCAAATCGACCACACTGGCGGCGATGGTCAATCACATCAATGAAAATGAATACGCGCATATCCTTACGATCGAAGATCCGATCGAATTCGTGCACGATTCGAAGAAATGCCTGATCAACCAGCGCGAGGTCGGCCCGCATACGCACTCGTTTGAGAACGCGCTGCGCTCTGCATTGCGCGAAGATCCGGACATCGTTCTTGTCGGCGAATTGCGCGACTTGGAAACCATTCGTCTGGCGCTGACGGCTGCGGAAACCGGCCATTTGGTGTTCGGTACCCTGCACACCTCGTCCGCGGCTAAGACGATCGACCGTATCATCGACGTCTTCCCCGGCGAAGAAAAGGAAATGGTGCGCGCGATGCTGTCCGAATCGCTGCAAGCGGTCATCTCCCAGACGCTGTTGAAGACGAAGGATGGCAGCGGCCGTATCGCCGCGCACGAGATCATGCTCGGCACCCCAGCGATCCGTAACCTGATCCGCGAAGCAAAGATTGCGCAGATGTACTCGGCGATCCAGACTGGCGCGAACGTCGGCATGCAAACGCTGGACAACAACCTTACCGACCTCGTGAGACGCAATATCATTTCGGCTGCTACGGCGAGAGCGGCAGCCAAGACGCCGGAAAATTTCCCTGGATGAGCGCAGGATTTCGCAAGGCATGCCTTGCGCTGCGCGAATCTGAGCAGCTTGCAAGCTGCGAAGTGGGTGAGTATTCAGTTCAACCTACCCGCCAGACGCGCAAAGACAGAGCAGGCATCATCGGAAACTGAAGCACCAAATAGATAGAGGAGTTGCAGCATGGAACGCGATCAGGCCACCAAATTCATGTATGACTTGCTGCGCCTGATGCTCAGCAAGAACGGCTCCGACCTTTTCATCACGGCAGACTTCCCGCCAGCCTTCAAGATCGACGGCAAGATGACGCAAGTGTCCAACCAGCCGCTGACGGCCGCCCACACGGTCGAGCTGGCGCGCGCGATCATGAGCGACAAGCA
>DATAHI010000187.1:0-3721 GCA_036263255.1 Oxalicibacterium sp.
CCGGGCAGCAGTTCGATTGCCCCTTCCAGTTCGAGCACGAGCAGTTGCGCGTGCACGCTCTGCACATCGAGTTTGCAGCGCACAGCCAATGCATCGGGACTGACGGGATCGAAGCCCATCGCTGCCAGCATGCCATCATGCGGCGCCTCGTCCGCATTCGGCACGTCCTCTTCTGGAACCGCGAGCGAAGGCGAAGCTTCCACAGCGACCGGTGCGTACTTCAACTCCTCGAGAATATCCTGAGCAGCTTCTACCAATTTTGCTCCCTGCTTGATCAATTGATGACACCCTTTCGACAAGGGTGAATGGATCGAGCCTGGTATGGCGAACACGTCGCGTCCCTGTTCCGCTGCCATACGCGCAGTGATCAGAGAACCGGACTGCAAGGCCGCTTCGACCACCAGTACACCGCGTGCGAGTCCGCTGATCAGCCGATTGCGCCGCGGAAAGTTCGCGGCAATCGCCGGTGTCCCCAGCGCATATTCGCTGACGATGCAGCCGTGTTCGGCGATGCGGTGCGCAAGTGCGCGATTGCGCGCAGGGTAGACAATGTCTGCGCCGGTACCGATGACGGCAACCGTCGAACCGGCTCCGGCGTTTGTTTCGGCTGCATGCAATCCGCCGAGATGCGCCGCGGTATCGATGCCCAGCGCCATGCCGGAAATGACGGTCAACCCTGCGGCGCTCAAGGCATCGGAGAAGCGCTCGGCGTTTGTCATACCCTGTACCGTGGCATTGCGGCTGCCGACCACCGCGATGGCAGTACGCGACAGCAGTTCGATGCGGCCTTTCGCGTACAGAATCAGCGGCGGATCCGAAATGTCGAGCAGTGCACGCGGATATTCTGCATCGGCCAAGGTCAGCACATGATTGCCCGGTTGTGCGGCCCATTCCATCGTGCGTGCGATCAGCGCTGCGGTTTCATCGGGCATGGGCGACGTGATCGCGCGTGCCACGCGTTCGGACACTACTTTCTGCAATGCGCTGTACCCGGCTGCGAATACGTTTTCCGGCAGGCCGAACGTGCCGAGCAGACGCCGCGCGGTTTCTCCGCCCACGCCTGGAACCTGATCCAGGCGCAACCAATGAACGAGATCGTCGCTCATGCGAGGAGTCCGCGGTCGAGGATGAGATGGAAGTTCAATCGGATGCATCGCGCAGCGATCGCCGCGGAAAGAAAAACTGCAGGATGCATGCGTGCATCCTGCAGGTCAAGAGGTCGGGCTTGTACGGCTGGCTTATTCAGGCGTGGCGGCGATGTCGCCGACCTGAGCCGAATCCTGCACTTCCATGATCAAGCCGTAGGAGACACGGTTGAAGACGCGGAAGATAAACAGCGTGCCGTATTTTTCGTTAGGCAGCTGGACGAGCTCCTTGCCCTTCTCGGAAGTCGGATCCTTGATCTTTTGACCCAGGCGATACAGTTCGAGCACGGTGCCTACGTCGATGCCATCCCTGGCGCCGCGGTTGATCGACACCACGGCGTTCTGGCCGGCTTGCGTCACGCCGCCATAGACTGCGACGATCTGCGCATCAATGGCCTTTTCGGGCGCATGCGGTGCGTAGTTCATTGCCGGTGTCGGTTCCTGTGGAATCAGACGGTCGCCGACGCCCATTTCTTCCTTGATCATCGTGACGACAAAGCTGCTTGCTTCATCGGCGCTTTTCGCTTCGCGCACCAGTTTCACTGTGCCGAGGTGCATCGCTTCATAGCCGATGACTTCGTTGGTCGCCGGGTCGCGTAGCGGTTTGCCGGGGCGGAAGACCTGGAATACGTCATGACCTTTCAGATCTCCGCGCACATAGGCCTTGTCGCCGTTGCCGAGGTAGACGTGGTTTTCCTGCGTGGCGACGATGCGCGGCGTATCCTTCAATTCGTCGGCTTCGACGATCAGCGGCCGCGACAGGAAGGGTTCGATTGCCTCAGGCGGAATGGTGGGGATCGCATCCGCTGCCAGCTCGGAAGAACGTACGCGTGGCGACAGGCGCACGGTGTCGCCGCTGCCGGTGCTTGGCTTGCCCAGGCGCAGGCGACCGGCGACGCGGTCGAAATACACGATCTGGCCCGGATAGATCCAGTGCGGATTGCGGATCTGCTCGCGATTCATGTCCCACACTTGCGGCCAGCACCAGGGGTGCTGCAGGAATTTGCCCGAGATGCCCCACAGCGTATCGCCCTTGACGACCACATGTTGATCCGGCGCGTTGTCGAGAAAGGCGCAACGCGTCTTGCGGACCGCCGGCGCAGCCGCCGCTTGCGCGTAGCTGCTGGCTGGCAGCACGGTAGCGGCCAAGGTCAGGAAAAGGGCGGCTGTGCTAAAATTTCGTGTGGTTCGTCCGGCGAGCTTGATCAATTTTGAGCTCCTGATTTATGCGGCGGCGGTGGCGAGCGGAAGGTCGAGATTTCGTCAAAACACTTGCCAAATGGAATCAAATTCTGCACATAAATCCTTGAAGTAGCAAGAAGAACCACTTTTTTCATCTGCCACGTTGTTGCACAAAAGCCGTATGTCATTACTCCCGATCCTGCGTTACCCCGATCCGCGTCTGCACAAGGTTGCCAAACCAGTCACCAAGTTCGACGCGCGCATCAAGAAGCTCGTCGAAGACATGGCCGAGACCATGTACGACGCGCCGGGTATCGGTCTGGCCGCAACGCAGGTCGATGTGCACGAGCAGGTGATTGTCATCGATATATCAGAGAACCACAGCGATCTGCGTGCGTTCATCAACCCCGAAATTCTGTGGGCCAGTGAAGAAAAGCAGCTGTATGACGAAGGTTGCCTATCGGTGCCCGGCATCTATGACGGTGTGGAGCGTCCGGCGCGCGTCAAGGTGCGTGCTTTTGACGCCGACGGCCAGGCTTTCGAACTCGAAGCGGATGGTCTGCTCGCCGTGTGCATCCAGCACGAGATGGATCATTTGAAGGGCAAGGTCTTCGTCGAATACCTGTCGCCCCTGAAGCGCAACCGCATCAAGACCAAATTGCAGAAGGAAGCGCGCGAACAGGCGCGCAACGCTGCGCCTTCACCGCGCGCGGCCGCGCGCTGAAGGCAGCGTTCTGTCGAACGCACCGGTTTATTGCTCGTCAGCAGGCGTTCGCATCCCGCGGATGCCGTACTACAATCACGGCCATGAAAATCATCTTCGCCGGTACGCCGGAGTTTGCCGCGACTGCACTGGCAAGCTTGCATGACGCGGGCTTCGAGATTCCGCTCGTTCTGACGCAGCCCGACCGCCCGGCCGGACGCGGCATGCAGTTGCATGCGTCGGCTGTGAAGCAGTTCGCGCTGACGCACGGTATCCCTGTGGCGCAGCCGGTGTCGCTGCGACCGGATGGCAAGCATGCGGAAGTCGCGAATGAAGCGCATGACTTGCTGAAGGCCACGCCGCATGACGTGATGGTGGTTGCCGCCTATGGCCTGATCCTGCCCCAATCCGTACTCGATATTCCGCGTTTCGGTTGCATCAACATCCACGCATCGCTGTTGCCGCGCTGGCGTGGCGCTGCGCCGATCCATCGCGCCATCGAAGCGGGCGACCGCGAGACCGGCATCACGATCATGCAGATGGACGCCGGCCTGGATACCGGCCCGATGCTGGCGATGCAAGGCCTGCCGATCGCTGCCAATGACAACACGGCCAGCTTGCACGACAAATTGGCAAAGATGGGCGGCGAGATGATTGTCGACACCTTGCGCCGCCTCGAGCGCGGACCGCT
>DATAHI010000188.1:0-9241 GCA_036263255.1 Oxalicibacterium sp.
GTCCGAGAAATGGATGACAACCTCATTGCCTTCCTGGCGCACTTCCACACGCAATTCGCCCGTTTCGTTCTTGCCGGCGGCGCGGCGCTTGTCGCGCGATTCGATACCGTGCACGATCGCGTTGCGCAGCAGATGCTCGAACGGGCCGGCCATTTTTTCCAGCACGCTGCGGTCCATCTCCACCGCGCCGCCGCGGATATCGAGATTGACGCGCTTGTCCATTTCCTTGGCTGCCTGGCGCGTGACGCGGAACAGACGTTCCGAGATGCTGGCAAACTGCACCATCCGCACACGCATCAGATCCTGCTGCAGATCGCGCGTCAGACGCGCCTGCGCATTGAGGTCACCGGCGGCGGCATCGATCGTGCGATTCAGGTTTTGTTGCACCGAGCTGACGTCGTTGACGCTCTCGGCCATCATGCGGGTCAGTTCCTGCAGACGGGTGAAGCGGTCGAACTCGAGCGGATCGAACTCGCGCTCGGTAGAAGCGCCCATATGCGACGTAATCTGCGATTCAGCCTGCATTTCGATTTCACGCAGCTGATCGCGCAGACGCAATACGTTTTCTGACAGCTCGCCAAGCGATTGGCGCAAGGTGCCCACTTCATTTTCGAGCTTGGAACGCGAGATCGACACTTCACCCGCCTGGTTGACCAAGCGGTCGAGAATGTCGGCACGAACGCGCACTAGCGGCACTTGCGATGGTGCGGCCAGGTTTTTCGTGGTCTGCGCCGCAGGGAGTGTGCCTTGCGTATCGCTTGCGACCGCCGGCATCAGGCTCGCGGCACCAGGTGCTTCGGACTCGGCTTGTTGCATTGCCGCTTCCGTCTCCGTAAAAGCGGGAAACGGTGCCTGGTGTGCAGCGTCCGGATTCTGCAGTTGATCGAACAGATAAAGGCTGTAATCGTGCCGTGACAGCAGTTCTTCTACTGCAGACCCGGAAGCGCGACCGGCATGCATGATGTGTTCGATGCGCGTTTCCATTTCGTGGATATGCTGACCGAGAGCCATCGCGCCGGCCATGCGCGCGCTGCCTTTTACCGTGTGCAGCAAACGCAGTAGCGATTGCGGATAAGACGGATCGCCCAATGCGTTTTGCCACTTGCGCAGCGCTTCACCGACTTGCGGCAGCATATCGCTACCTTCTTCGATGAAGACCGGAAGCAAGTCGGCATCGAGCTCGTCCTTGATTATCAGCGTCGGATCGGCGGCCACTTCGCCTGCCGAATAAACCGGCTCCTCGAAGGGCGCGTCGGTTGCGACAGGAGCAACGGGCGCAAGCGATTCGATGACCGGCGCCGCGTGCGCCGCCAGCGCGGCAAGCTCTTCCGGATCAAGCGGACCAGCCGCGTTATCCTCATCGGCGGCCTCCGGCGCATGCGATACCACGAGTGGCGGTGCATCGTCGGTCTCTGCCATCGCTTGCAGGGCCAGACTTTCTGTACGTGCCTGCGCGCGCCGTTCGAATTCCTCCGGCATGCGCTCAAGTATCTGCACTTGCTCCGGTTCGTCGTCCGGCATCTCGCCAAGTGCGAACATCTGCAACATGTAGCGAATGCGTTCGACGCCATGCTGCAGCGAATCATATTCCTGCGGCAGCAGCTTGATCGGTTTGCGGGCCAGATATTGCAGTACCGATTCCAGTGCATAAGCGATCTGCTGCAATGGTCGGAAACCGACCGTCGCCGAACTGCCGGAAAGCGAATGTGCAGCATGAACGGATTGGATATTGACGCCGCGATCCGCTTCGTGCCGCCACTCCGCAATGTCGTGCGACAGCCTGCGAACGAGCTCGTCCGTTTCCGCCAGATAGATGTTGTACAGCGGCAGGCTGATCTCAAGATTGCCGATGTACTTGATGTTGTCGTCCGTTTTTACGACGGCCGCCTTGGCGGGAAAATCGATGACTTCGGCCGGCTGCACCGGATTCTCGAGCGTTTCATTTGCCGCCGCGACGAAATTTTCCGCTTCGCTGTCCTGCGCACTCGCGTCGAACTTGTGGAACAAAGCGAGTTCTTCGTCACTCAGTTCGTGTTCCTCGATATCGGTCGCCAGCGGCGGCACCTCTTCTTCGGCGCCCGATGTTGGTGCCAGAATTTCCTGGGCTTCGACATCCGAAGGAGCGGAAGCTGACTCGCCGGCAGAAAACGATTCGGCGTTTGTACCGTCAATTGATGCGTCATAACTGAACGGCTCGCCGTTCTTCACACGTTCGGAAGCTTCGATCAAGGCACGACCGGTACGGCTTGAGCGCCCATGTGTGCTCAGATCGTCAACCCAAGCGCCAATCACTTGGGCCGCATTTTCCAGCATCGCATACAGCTCGGGATCGCCGGGCCGTGTTTCGGACAGGCGGAGGTTCAACACCTGCTCCACACTCCACGCCGCTTCACCGAGCGCGGTCAGGCCGACCATGCGACCACTGCCTTTCAAGGTATGGAAGGAGCGACGCAGCGTGGTCAGAAATTCCTGATTGTGCGGCGCGTTGCGCGAGTCGGGAATCGTCTGGCGCACGCATTCCAGCACCTCCACAGCTTCGCCAAGGAAGATTTCCAGCAATTCGGCATCGATCGCTTCATCGCTCGCCGGCGCCACGACCGGCGCAATCGGCTCCACTTGCGGCGCAGGCTTCACTGCGGCAGTCGCCTGCGCGATGTCTTCCATCGCATCGGCAGACGGCACGAAGTCCGGGCTTTCCAGCATGTCGATGACGGCGCGCGCGCGGTCGTTGAGTTCCGGATTGTCGATCAGCGTTGCATCGAGGCGAACCTGCTCCAGCGTTTCCTTCAGCTGCTCCTGCAGTTCGGGATTGGTCGGCTCGGCAGCCAGCGACAGCGCAAGCGCTTCCGATTGTTTCTGGTGTCGGGCCAGATCTGCCTCGACGGTCGACACTTCGGGCGCGGAAAATACCCGTGCAGCACTTGCAGCGCGCGACACCGGCACCACTGCGACATCCAGCGGATTCTGCGTCGTATTCTTCTCCGTCAGATTCGCACGAAAGGAGCCGCTCCGTTCATCAAACGCAAAACGGCCCTTTACGCCTTCCGGGTGCTGCTGCAACGTTTCGATGAAGAAGCTGAGCGCACCGATATTCTGCGCGACCTGTTCGAATTCCTGCACGGCGGGCACTTCTTCTGCGTCGATAAAACGCCGCACCGCTTCGCGCGTATGCTCGATTGCGCGCGACGCATCCTGCTGATCCAGTATGGTCAGCGCGCCACCGATCTGGTGCAGTACTTTGTCAATTTCCGGCAACCCATCACGCTGCTCCGGTGCGCGGAAATACTCGTCCAGGAGCTTTTCGACATGACGCAAGCTGGTTTGCAGCTCGCTGCCGAGCGCACTCATCGTTTGTCTCTCCTGCGCCTCGCGCGACATGTCGTCGAGCCAGGAAGCCGACATCGCCGGCGTTTCGCCCGACACGATGGAGAGCAGACGTGCGGTCAGCGCATCCGCACGCTCCGCAAAGTCTTCGGGCAGATGACTGATCTGCTGCAGTGCGTTTTCAATAAACAACAGCGTCGTCGCAATTTCCAGACTCAGGCTATCGCCCGGCTGCGAATGGGCGGCAAGGCGCGCAATACCGCTCAGTTCGCGCAGCAGCTTGGATAGCGAAGGTGAATTCAGATGTGCACCGGCTTCCGTGAGGCCTGCCATTTCCTTTTCGAATGCGCCGGCAACACTTGCGTCGCCCCCCGCAATGCGGTTCCACAGATTCTTGGCTTGCGCGAGCCGCTCCTTCGCACTCGCAAGCGACTGCGCATCGATCTGGCCGTAGCGCTTCTTCTCATAGTCGCTTGGCACTGCGCCGTCGAGTTGATACGCATCGCGAATCTGGCGTACCGTCGGCGTAGGCTGCTCGACCCGCGCAATGAAGAACAGCGCATCGCGCAGCAGTCTTTCGGTAATACTGACCGATCCTTCGCTAAGCCGGCGGATTTGCAGGTTGATGCGTGCAAACAGCTGCTTGACGTACACCTCGCCTGGCACCTGGCCTGCAGCCACGGCGTCGGCAAAACCGTACATCACCCACCAGAAACTGCGCACCTGTTGCGACGTTTGCGCCTGCTCGACGTGCAATATGATGTCGCGCATTGCCGCCGCACTGGCGCGGCCATTCGCATCGTCAGCGTTTTTCAGATACAGCAACAGTGCGCGTTCAAAGCGCTTGCGCAACGCGATGTAGTCGGATTGCGTCAGTGCACCGTTCGTTTCGGGCAACTGGGGACGGATTGCCAGATTCGGAAAAAACAAATCGGCAGGATGAATGCGTTCAGCGCCGCGCACCTGCAGCAGTGCGCGGTAATACGGGAACAGCCGCACGGGTTGATGCGGCGCGCCAGCCAGCAGCTCTTCCAGATATTCGACCAGCGCCTGATACGCATGACCGATTGCGTGCACGATGTCATCGGTCAGTTCGAGCTGGCCGTTTTCGAAGCGCTCGAACAAATCCTCCACCGTTTCGGTGACGATCACAACGCCGTCGATGTCGACCATTTGCAGCGCGCCATGCGCCTGATGCAGATAGACCTTCGCATGGCGCAGCGTGGTAGAACGCGCTTCTGCATCTTGCATCAGCGCTTCGCCGAGCGCGACTTTGGAGCGCGTCAACGCTTCGCGGATTTCGCCGATGACCCAGGAAAGCGGGCCCGTATCGAACTGGTCCCGGTCAGAATGCGACGCCGGGGAAGAAGGGGTAGTCATGACTGCCTCGCGGATACGAAGCAGCAAGTCCGCGGATCTGCTGCTTCAATTGCTGTTGGACCTCATGCTGCCGCAGGGGCGGCTATCGGACTATCGGCCGATGCCGCTCAAGCCGTCACGCGGAAACGGGACACCGAGTTCTTCAACTCTTCCGCCAGCTTCGACAACTCGCGAATCGAGTGTGCCGTCTGCTGCGTACCCTGCTGCGTCTGCTCGGTCACCGTCAGAATGCCTTGGATATTCTGGGCCACGCCGTTGGCCGAAGTCGCCTGCTGCTCGGTTGCGGACGAAATACCTTGAATCAGTTCCGCCAGACGGTTCGACACGCGACGGATATCGGCCAGTGCGGCGCCGGCCGCGTCAGACAGCTTCGCGCCTTCGACCACACCCTGCGTCGATTTTTCCATAGCGGCAACCGCATCGTGCGTATCGGTCTGAATGGTGCGCACCAGCGCGCCGATCTGCTTGGTTGCCTCGCCGGAACGTTCCGCCAGTCGCTGCACCTCTTCCGCAACCACCGAGAAGCCGCGGCCGGCTTCACCTGCAGATGCCGCCTGGATCGCCGCGTTCAATGCCAACACGTTGGTCTGTTCGGTAATGTCGGAAATCAGTTCGGTGATCTCGCCAATCTCTTGCGAAGATTCGCCCAGACGCTTGATTCGCTTCGATGTTTCCTGGATCTGCTCGCGGATCTCGTTCATGCCCTTGATTGCATTTTCCACCGCGCGAGCGCCTTCTTCCGCAGCCGTCACCGACTGGCGTGCAACCTCTGCCGATTCGGTTGCGGACTTCGACACATCGGTAATTTGCGCTGCCATTTCAAGAACGGCCTGACCGGTTTCCTGAATGTTGCGCGACTGGCGCTGCGATGCTTCGAGCAACTCGGTAGAAATGTTTTGCGCCTGATTGGATGCTGAAGTCACTTGTTCAGCGGTATGGGTAACGCGTCCGACCAAACCGCGCAGCTCTTCCACCGTATAGTTGACCGAGTCCGCGATCGCACCGGTAATGTCTTCGGACACGGTTGCCTGAATGGTCAAGTCACCGTCCGCCACTTCCTGCAATTCGTTCATCAGTCGCAGAATTGCCGCCTGGTTCTGGTCATTCGCGCGCTTTGCTTCTTCCTCCTGGCGCTGCGCTTCCAGACGCTGATTTTCCGCTTCGAGACGGCGTGCGTCCGCTTCCTTGGTACGGTTGCGGCTGTCCTGCAGCAGAACCAGTGCGATACCGGCTGCAGCGACCAGCGCCGACAGCACGGAAAGCAGCATCAGCCAGAACGGCCAGTTCAGCGACTGCGACGCGCTGCGATAAGTCTGCTGCAGTTCACCCAGACTCTGCTTCAGCTCTTCGTTTTCCTTGAAGATGGTTTCTTCCGCTGCCTTTGCCGCAACGAAGTTCTGGAGGTTACCGAGAATCAGCGAAATCGATTTCTGGTATTCGGCGAACAGGTTCTGCAGATCAACCAGCTTCTCGCGCGTTTCGGGTTCGGTGGTCTTCGACAGACGCAGCGTTTCGTTGCCGTTCAGGAAGCCCTCCGTAATATCGCGGAAGGTATTCGTATCCTTACCGAGCAGGAACGCCGTTTCCGGGTTGACGCCCTCGGAGCTGAGGAATTCGTTTGCGCTACGCGCCAGACGCTGCGTGAGCATCACCAACTGACCAGCGGCAGCGATTTCACGCGGCGAGGCACCGCTTTGCGCCTTCAAAGTCGAGATCTGCTCGGTCAGTTCCAGCAAATCAGGCGAGATGTTGTTCATCTTCGCCAGCGTGGCGCCGAAACCCGTCAGTTCCTTTTGCAGTTTCAGGATGGTCGCTGCCGATTTATCAGAGTTCTGCCACAACTTTTGGGTCTTCTGCAGCGCCGATTCCATGCTTGCGCTCGGCTTGCTGATACGCTGGCCCTGGTACTCGCCGCCATTCGCCAAGATCGACAGGTCGTTGTTGAATTCCTTGCGGCTGTCGGCAAGCTGGCTGAAAGCTACGGGGTTACCTTGAATCGCGTTCGGCGTCGCCTTACCGACACGCTGTGAGTGCATCAGCGCATCACCGGCGATCTGCGTCTGCATCGACGTCAGCGCGGTGTAATCGGAATTCAACCAGACGAATGCCGCACCCAGCACAAGCGATGCACCAAGCATGATCAGCAGGATACGAACCTGACGCTGCAGCGGCAGATGGCCGATCAGCGGCAGACGGATGTCGCCGCTCTTCTCGAGCACGTCGCCGATGTACGTCGCGTTCGGGTTCAGCGTCGCATCATGCTTCGCCGCCTTGCGGGCAGCGGCCTTCTCCGCCGCGTCGGCTTCAGATGGCAGACCGCCGTCGGTGCCTGTGGCCTCGACATCTTTCTTGTCTTTGGAAAAGAGCGGTAGTGAAAACGCCATTCTGATTCTCCTGATTCTCTGTTTATCTTGCGTTCAAGTATGGGTCTCGAACTGCTAAAGTCCGACATGCAAGAACTGCGGGTCTTGCACCACCGAGGAAAGATCGAGTTCGGTCCAGGCCTGCGACTCGCGATCCACATAACGCCTGCCAATCCAGGGGACGCCGTTCTGATCCTGTGCTTCGGCTTGCATCTCATCGGTATTGCGCAAACCCAGCACACGCGACACCAGCAGGCTGCTGTTGAACGACAGCGCGGGAGCAAACGCAACGATGCGGCTGTCCTTGTCGATCAGTGACGGCGGCCCGCCGTGGAACTGCGCAAAATCGATCACGCTGATCAGGTTGCCGCGAATATTGGTCAAGCCCAGGAACCAAGGCTGCGTCAGCGGTACTTTCGTTATTGCACCGACGGAAACGATCTCACCGGCCGACTGCAAGTCGAGCAGCCAGCGCTGCCCACCCATCATGATGCCGAGCCGGCTGTGATGCGCATCTTCGCCCTTGCGGGCTGTCTGCATGCGCTCGACCAGCTGCGCCTGGAATTCGCGCAGGCGCGTGCGCCGCGCAATGACGTCCGGCTTTTTGAACGCGGTATCCGCCTGCAATTCGGACGTAGGCTGGCTCATGGAAACAATCAGCCGAGTGCAGCGATCTTCGACAGCAGCTCTGCAGGATCGACCGGTTTGACGATGTAGTCGCGCGCGCCCTGGCGCAAGCCCCAGATACGATCCGTTTCCTGGCCCTTGCTGGTGCAGATGATGATGGGAATGTCCTGCGTTTCAGGATCGCGCGAAATAGCACGGGTAACCTGGAAACCGTTCTGGCCTGGCATCACGATATCCATCAGGATCAGTTGCGGTTTGTCCGCCTTGACCTTCAGCATCGCTTCTTCGCCGTTCTCCGCGGTGGAAACGGAAAAACCGTTCTTGACCAGAATGTCGGTAAGGAAATAGCGCTCGGTGGGAGAGTCGTCGACAACGAGGACTTTTTGAATGGCCATCTAAAAAACCTTTAAATCAAAATTATCGTGCCACTGCCTCAGCCGTATATTCGCGCACGGTCTTCAGCAGGCTGTCCTTGGTGAATGGCTTGGTCAGGTAGGCATTGGACCCGACCATGGCGCCACGGGCGCGGTCGAACAAACCATCCTTGGACGACAGCATGATGACAGGTGTGGAGTGGAATTTGGCGCTTTTCTTGATCAGTGCGCAGGTCTGATAGCCGTCGAGACGCGGCATCAGGATGTCGCAGAATATGAGTGCGGGCTTGTGATCGTTCATCTTGGCGAGCGCGTCGAAGCCGTCATCCGCCAGTACCACCGTATAGCCAGCCTGCCCAAGAAATATCTCTGCCGAGCGACGAATGGTGCTGCTATCGTCAATCACCATGATCTTCACATCAGCATTTTCCGTTGCCATTGCCGTGACCCATCTCGTTGAACTATGCGGAGACAATATACGGCGCAACAGTGACAAAAAGCAAGATTCTTGGGCGAACCGCGATTCCTAGTCGCCGGCCCCGTGGTTTTTCCACAAACTTACTAAACTCATAACACGGCCTTGTGTGATCAGACCTTCACCATTTCGAAGTCTTCCTTGCGTGCGCCGCATTCCGGGCATGTCCAGTTCATCGGCACGTCGGCCCAGCGCGTACCGGGTGGAATACCCTCTTCCGGCAAACCGGCCGCTTCATCGTAGATCCATCCGCAGATCAGGCACATCCAGGTGTGGAACGGTTCGTTCGATGCGTCGTTATTGCTCACGAGTGTTAACCCTTCAAGTAAAATTGCACAGTCAGCTATCTTAATATACCGGCCGTGCAAAACCAAACTTCTCCGCTCGTCCTGAGCTTCGGCCCTACTGATCCCGTCGGCGCAGTCGGCATTCAGGCAGATCTGGCGTCATTTGCTGCCATGGGTTGCCACGGCCTGTCGGTCGTTACTGGCCTCCTGATCGGCGACACTGCGCGCATCGAAGACATACAGCCGATCGATGCCGACTGGGTCGCCGACCAAGCACGCGTGGTGCTGGAAGACATGCCGGTGGCTGCCTTCAAGATCGGCGCGGTCGGCAGTGTGGAGAATGTCGCGGCGATCGCGGAAATCGTCTCGGACTACGCAGACATTCCGCTGATATTCGACCCTTTCCTGTCG
>DATAHI010000189.1:0-2258 GCA_036263255.1 Oxalicibacterium sp.
CCCGATTTCGAGATCGCGTAAAGCAAAGGTTTCGCCGTCGCGGCAGAAATGGAGAAGAACATCCTCGCAGCGGCCGGCCACGGCTTCATAGGTGCCATAAGTCAGCCACACCGGAATGCGATGGCGTCGCGCGAACTTGAATACCCCACCGATATGGTCGTGGTGCTCGTGAGTGACGATGATGCCGGTGAGCTCGTCCGGCAGGACACCGAGGCGCGACAGGCGGCGTTCGGTTTCCCGTACCGCGAAACCACAATCGAGCATCACGGTGGTTTGGGTCGTGCCCGAACGGGCGGAAATGAGCAGCGCATTGCCTTCACTGCCGCTGCCGAGGCTGGCGAACTTCATCTGCCAGCCTCTTTGGTCCTGCGCATGATGTCTGTTGCTTACTTCAGCTGCTTATTTCAGCTGATCGTTCAGCAGAGAGAGGATACGATCGCCAGTCTTCGAAGTTTCCGGCTTGCCGTCGTTGTTCAGCACCATGACTTGGCTGGTATCGCCAGCGCCCTTGATGGCAATGCGATAGCGTGTGGCGGCCTTCGCCTTGTCGTCCTTGCCCGAACCGAAGGAGAACAGGTTGCCGAGGAAGCCTTTCTTCTCGGTGTTCTTTGCATCGTCGCCCTGATCGACGTAGCGGACAAAGTACACGCCCTGACTACGGTCGCGATCTTCCACCGTAAAGCCTACGCGATCCAGCGCGAGGCCGACTCGGCGCCATGCACGATCGAAGCCTTCATCCACCTGAACGAAATTGCCGCCTGCTCCCTGAACCAGCTTGGCGCGCGGCGCTTCTACGTTCGGATTCGCGACGATCGCTTTCGCGCGTTCTTCCTGAACGCCAAGCGCACTCATCAGACGGCCGAGAAATTCGGCTTCCAGCTCAGGATCGGAAGGGCGGGCCGTCCATACAGTCGTTTCCTTGTCGCTGCCGGTCAACTGCTCTTCTGCACCGCGATGGCTGATGTAGATTTCCGTGGTGCCGTTCGGACCACGCTCCAGACGCGTACGGAACTTGTCGCGTTCGCCGGTCGAATAAAGCGAGTCAAATACCTTGCCGATGGTCTTGCGCAGGAAATCCTGCGGAATCTTCGCGCGGTTTTCGGCCCAGTCGGTTTCCATCACGCCGGTTTTCGGCATATCGATCGCAATCAGGAAGCCGTTGTCCTGCCAGAACTGCTTGACCTTGGGCCAGAGTACTTCCGGCGACTGATTGACTACCAGCCAGCGCTGCGAACCATCGCGTTCCAGGCGGATATCGCCAACCTTGTTCGGCGCCACGGTTGCAACCACATCGGGTTGCTGCTCGCGGACTTCTTTCTGTTGCTGGCTATAAGCTGAGGCTGTTGCAACACCGCGATTGGCGTTCGGCAGCGCATAGCGGTTATCGCGTTCCAGCTGCGTGAGATCAGGCGGTATTTCCAGAGTCGGCGTCTGATCCTTGGTTTCACTCTTGTAATCGATATGGCCAGGCTGAAGCGCCGAATTGATGGAACTGCAACCGGCCAGACCGGCGAGCGCGAGCGCAATCACGATGCCGCGTTGTGCAAAACTGCATTGAGCCATGTAAGGATCTTCCGATGAAAGAGATTAATGCTGGATTAGCCGCCGACTGCGCGTCGGTCGCCGCCAAATAAGCCGGCGTTATTGTAATACACCGGATTCGCGCAGCGCCGTGCGCACTGTTTCGTGATATTCGCTGGCAAGCGGCACGATCGGCAAGCGCATGCCGGCAGAGATCAGGCCCATTTCAGCCATCGCCCATTTGACCGGCACTGGGTTCGGTTCGACGAACAGCTTGTTATGCAACGGGAACAGCTTGTCGTTGATCGCGATTGCTTCCGCCACGCGGCCGTTCATTGCTGCGTCGCACAGCTTATGCATGCCGCGCGGTGCGACGTTGGCCGTCACCGAAATATTGCCTTTTGCGCCGCAGAACATCAGCGCCATCGCGGTCGGATCGTCGCCGGAATACACGGCAAAGCCTTTTGGCGCCTGGCGCATCAAATCGCAACCGCGACCGATGTTGCCGGTCGCATCCTTGATGCCGATCACGCCGGGCACCTGCGCCAGACGCAGCACGGTTTCATTTGCCATGTCGGCCACCGTGCGGCCAGGCACGTTGTACAGGATCGCCGGCAGGTCCACCGCTTCGGCGATCTTCTTGAAGTGCTGGTACATGCCCTCTTGTGTTGGGCGGTTGTAGTACGGGACCACCAGCAGCGAGGCATCGGCGCCGACGTCTTTCGCATACTGCGTCA
>DATAHI010000190.1:0-11849 GCA_036263255.1 Oxalicibacterium sp.
CTCCGACGTCTATGCCAAGAATCATGTTTTTCCTGCGGGAAGATGAGGTGCAACTGCCAAAAATGGCAGCGTATGGTGAGCAATCGTCAAACGGCCTGGCAACAGCCGCTTTTCAACAGCGTCATTATAAGTCGCGTGCGACATCCTTCGATCACAACTCCACTCGTAAAAAAACCCGGAATCTCCGGGCTTTTCAATGTGCGGCGTTGCTATCGCATTAGACGAAGTGGCAGACGTAGTCCAGCGTCTCGATCGTTTCGATATCGAAGCTCGAATTGGCTGGCACGTCGAACTTCTGGCCGCCTTCGTAGGTTTGCCAGTCGGATGCGCCAGCCAACTTGATGCGGCATTTGCCTGCGTTCAGTTCCATGATCTCGGCGGCGCCGGTATTGAACTTCAGCGTGGACGGGAAGATCACGCCGATGGTTTTCTTGGTGCCATCCGCAAACAGTACGGTGTGCGAGACGCACTTGCCGTCGAAGTAAATGTTGGCTTTCTTGACGACGGAAACATTATCGAATTGAGTGGTCATGATTTTTCGCTTGATGAATAACAGGTGAAATTACTTGTCGCCGTCCTTGTTCGGACGTGGCAGCGCAACGGACGAATTGGCGGTCAGCAGGCCGACCTTGCTGTAGATGCCCAGCTTGTGGCGCGTGTCGGTGATGTCGAGATTGCGCATCGTCAGTTGGCCGATGCGGTCGGCTGGCGAGAAGGGCGCGTCTTCCACTTTTTCCATCGACAGGCGTTCTGGCGCGTAGGTCAGGTTCGGTGATTCGGTGTTCAGGATCGAGTAGTCGTTGCCGCGGCGCAGTTCGATCGTCACTTCGCCGGTAATCGCGCGTGCGACCCAGCGTTGCGCCGCTTCGCGCAGCATGATCGCCTGCGGGTCGAACCAGCGACCCTGATACAGCAAGCGACCGAGCTTGCGGCCGTTGTCGCGGTACTGTTCGATCGTGTCTTCGTTGTGAATGCCGGTGATCAGGCGCTCGTAGGCGATGAACAGCAGCGCCAGGCCCGGGGCTTCGTAAATGCCGCGGCTCTTGGCTTCGATGATGCGGTTTTCGATCTGATCGCTCATGCCGAGGCCGTGACGGCCGCCGATACGGTTCGCTTCCATGATCAAGTCGACCAGGCTGGTGTAGGTGACGCCATTCAGTGCGACCGGACGGCCTTCCTCGAAGCGCACCGTGACTTCCTCGCGCTTGACTTCGACTTCGTCGCGCCAGAAGGCCACGCCCATGATCGGTTGCACGATCTTGATACCGCTATTCAGGAATTCCAGATCCTTCGCTTCATGCGTGGCGCCCAGCATGTTCGAGTCGGTCGAATACGCCTTCTCGACCGACATCTTGTAGTCGAAGCCGGACTTGATCAGGAACTCAGACATTTCCTTGCGGCCGCCGAGTTCGCGGATGAAGGCATCGTCCAGCCATGGCTTGTAGATCTTCAGCGCCGGGTTGATCAGCAGACCATAGCGGTAGAAGCGCTCGATGTCGTTGCCCTTGAAGGTCGAACCGTCGCCCCAGATGTCGACGTTATCTTCTTGCATCGCGGCGACCAGCATGGTGCCGGTAACCGCGCGGCCCAGCGGCGTGGTGTTGAAGTAGGTGACGCCAGCGGTTGAGATATGGAAAGCGCCGCTCTGCAATGCAGCGATGCCTTCGGCCGCCAGTTGCTCGCGGCAGTCGATCAGGCGCGCCTGTTCCGCACCGTATTGCAGGGCTTTCTTTGGAATGGCGTCGTAATCGGGCTCGTCGGGCTGGCCGAGGTTGGCAGTATAGGCGTAGGGCTGCGCGCCTTTCTGCTTCATCCAGTGCAGTGCGGCGCTGGTATCGAGGCCGCCGGAAAAGGCGATGCCCACTTTCTGATTGACGGGAACGGACTGGAGAATGGTCGACATGATGTGCTTCTGATGGAGATGAATGTGTAAGAGCGGTGGTGCTTAATCCAGTTTGCCAAGCACCAGGTATTCGAGCAGTGCTTTCTGCACGTGCAGGCGGTTCTCGGCTTCGTCCCAGACAACGGACTGCGGGCCGTCGATGACTTCGGCCGATACTTCCTCGCCGCGATGTGCAGGCAGGCAGTGCATGAACAATGCATCCGGTTGCGCGCGCTGCATCTTGGCCGTATCGACGATCCAGCCGTCGAAGGCCTTCAGGCGTGCGGCGTTTTCTTCCTCGAAGCCCATGCTGGTCCAGACGTCGGTCGTGACCAGGTGGGCACCGACGCAGGCGTCGGCCGGCGAGGCGTGCACGGTGTAATGTGTATTGCCGGGTGAGACCAGCGAGGCGTCGATCTCGTAACCCTTCGGCGTTGAGACGTTGACGTGGAAGCCGAACACTTCGGCGGCCTGAAGCCACGAGTACAGCATGTTGTTCGCGTCGCCGACCCAGGCCACGGTCTTGCCCTTGATCGAACCGCGATGCTCGATGAAGGTAAAGACGTCGGCCAGCACCTGGCAGGGATGATGTTCGTTGGTCAGGCCGTTGATGACCGGCACGCGCGAATTGGCCGCGAAGCGCTCGATGATGTCCTGGCCGAAAGTGCGGATCATGATGATGTCGCACATGCGGGACATCACTTGCGCCGCATCTTCCACCGGTTCGCCGCGCCCCAGCTGGCTGTCGCGCGTGTTCAGATAGATTGCGGCCCCGCCGAGCTGGTGCATGCCGGCTTCGAAGGAGAGGCGCGTACGGGTCGAATTTTTTTCGAACACCATCACCAGCGTGCGGTCTGCCAGCGGATGGTAAGGCTCGTAATTCTTGAATTTCCGCTTGATGACACGCGTACGTTCGATCAGGTACTCGAACTCGTCCAGCGTCAGGTCGGAGAATTGCAGAAAGTGTTTGATTGCCATAACGAAAACGGCGGCGAGGTTGGCGCCTGCCGCCGAGTGTTGTAACTGCTTCAATTATAAGGGAATTTCACCCTAAAAAGCCACTCCGGAAGAGTGGCAGCGCGTTCTAGTACAGCTTTTGCGAAGACTCGTGCAGCAATTGCAGATAAAGCTGATGCCGCATCGCAGCGATGCTGCCGGCCGCCACCGCAGTGCGGACCGCGCAATCCGGTTCATTGACGTGATGGCAGTTGTAGAAGCGGCATTGGCCCAGATGCGGCTGGAATTCCGGGAAAGCGCGTTCCAGCATGCCCTCGGTCAGATGATAAAGGCCGAATTCCTGGAAGCCGGGCGAATCGATGATGGAAGTATCCGCATCGATCGCGTACAGGCGCGTGAAGGTCGTCGTGTGCTTGCCGGTATCGAGCGCTTCCGAAATTTCGCGCACCGCGATGTCGGCGTTGGGCACCAGCAGATTGATCAGCGATGATTTCCCCATGCCGGATTGGCCGATCAGGATGGTCGACTGGTTTTGCAACAGCGGCATCAAGGTCGTACGTGTTTCGTCCGGCTGTGCATGAACGGAGACTTCATGCACCGGATAGCCGAGGCCGGCGTAGAGCGCGGCACGCGAACGCGCACGGTCCAGTTCGGCTGTCACGTCGATCTTGTTGAGGATCAGGTGTGCCGTGACGCCGGCTGCTTCCGCCGCAACCAGCGCGCGCGAGATCAGGTCGTCGGAGAAGCTCGGTTCGGTCGCGATCACGATGAAGAGCTGCGTCACGTTGGCGGCCAGCAGCTTGGACTTGTACTGATCGGAGCGGTAGAGCAGCGTCTTGCGCTCATCGATTGCTTCGATGACGGCTTGGTCGTTCGAGGTGCGTTTCAGATGGACGATGTCGCCGACCGCGACGTCGCTCTTCTTGCCGCGCGTGACGCATTGCAGCTTTTCATCGCCCGCTTGCGCGAGGTAATGGCGGCCGTGTGCAGCAATGATGGTGGCGCGGAGTTCCGTCATCAGTCCGCCGCACTCGTGTCGAATAGCGCATCGACCTTGGCGGCGCAGATGAAGTCGTTGATGGACAGGCCGCCGCGGCCTTCGTTGACCGAGTGCGTGTTGAAGCGCACCGTGCAGCGGTTGTAGGTCACCGTCAGTTCGGGATGATGATCCTCGCTATGCGCGATCCACGCGATCGCGTTGACGAAGGCCATCGTGCGGTAATAGTTCTTGAAGTCGAACTGCCGCACGATGCTGTCGCCATCCCGGCGCCATTGCGTGACGAGCGCCAAGCCGGCGACGATGGCATCCGCATCGAGCGCCTGGGTTTGCGGCGAGCAGTGTTGGGCGAGCAGATCGGTGACGTTCATCTTAGCTCGCCAGCAGCCGATCGATACGCACCGAAGCGGGTGGGTGCGAATCGTAGAAGGCGGAATGCAGCGGATCCGGTGTCAACGTCGAGGCATTGTCTTCGTACAGCTTGACCAGTGCAGAGACCAAGTCCTGCGAATTCGTATGCTGCGCGGCAAAGGCATCGGCTTCGAATTCATGCTTGCGCGAACCTAGCGAAGTCAGCGGCGAGAACAGGAAGGAGAACACGGGCAGGATCAGCGCGAACAGGATCAGGGCCATCGCGTCGTTGCTTGCATCGAGCATCGGCTCCACGCCCAGACCGGTATAGAACCAGATCTGATTCTTCAGATAGCCGAGCAAGGCGAGGAAGGCCAGCGAGACGCCGAACATCACGGCAATGCGCTTGACGATGTGCTTCAGCTTGAAGTGGCCGAGTTCGTGCGCCAGCACCGCTTCGATTTCGTTCGGCGCCAGGCGCTCCAGCAGCGTATCGAAGAAGACGATGCGCTTGGCTGCGCCGAAGCCGGAGAAGTAGGCGTTGCCATGTGCGCTGCGGCGTGAACCGTCCATTACGAATAGGCCGCTGGCCGAAAAGCCGACGCGCTTCATCAGGTTTTCGATGCGTGCGCGCAGGCTGTCGTCTTCCAGCGGTTTGAATTTGTTGAACATCGGCGCGATGAAGAGCGGGAACAGCACCAGCATCAGCAGCTGGAATGCGCACCAGACGACCCACGCATACAGCCACCACAGGTCACCGGATTGCGCCATCAGAATCAGCGCCACCCACACCAGCCCGAGCCCGATCGTCAGCGACAGAATCGTGCTCTTGATCAGGTCGGTAAAGAACAGCGCGGGCGTCATGCGGTTGAAGCCGAAGCGCGTTTCCAGTACGAACTGACGGTAGTAATCGAAAGGCAGCTCCACCACGCCGGAGATGATGGCGAAGGCCAGTATCAGCGCGAGCTGATAGCGATAACCGGGGCCAAAAATATCGAGTGCCTGCACCGACAGCCATTGCAATCCGCCCAGCAGCGTGAAGCCGATCAGCACGGCAGCATTCAGCAGGTGGATGCACAGTGAAAACTTAGTTTTCGCGATCGTGTAGGCCGCCGCTTTCTGATGCGCTTCGAGCGGAATGCGTCCGGCAAACTGCGGCGGCACGGCGTCGCGATGCGCCAGGATATGGCGGATATGGCGCGACGCAAGCCATATGCGGACCACGAGCGAAGCCAGCAGAAAGACGACGAACAAAACCGTGAACGCGGATGAAGACATGCTTTTCCTGTGAGAAAATGGCGCATTGCGAAAAGAGGAAATCAATTATGTCACAAGCCACTGAACAGTCCGTGGGCGCTGCGCCGGTACGTCCGAACGAATTCAATCTGGTATGGGTCGATATGGAAATGACAGGCCTTGATCCGGATACCGACCGCATCATCGAAGTGGCTGTGGTGGTGACCGATGCGCAATTGAACGTTCTCGGCGAAGGTCCAGTGTTTGCGATCCATCAGCCGGACGAAGTGCTGGACAAGATGGACGCCTGGAACAAGGGCACGCATGGCCGTTCCGGTCTGATTGATCGCGTGAAGGCATCGATGGTCAACGAAGCGCAGGCGGAAGCAGCGCTGATCGAATTCCTGAAGAAGTACGTGCCGAACGGCAAATCGCCGATGTGCGGCAACTCGATCTGCCAGGACCGCCGCTTCATGGCGCGCGGCATGCCGAAGCTGGAAGCTTTCTTCCATTACCGCAATCTGGACGTGTCGACGTTGAAGGAATTGTGCAAACGCTGGAAGCCGGAGATCGCGAGCGGCTTCAAGAAGCACCAGAAGCACACGGCGCTCGCCGACATCATTGAATCGATCGAAGAACTGCGTTATTACCGCGAGCACTTCATCAAGGAATAATGGGCGTTAGACGTATCCGTTCGGCGCTCGCTTCTGCGCTGCTGTCCGGCGGTCTCGGTATCGCACATGCCGACAATGTCTGCACGCTGATTGTCGATGCAGGCTCTGGTCAATCCTTGCGCCAGGAAGGCAGCTGCGACCGACGCGTGACGCCGGCGTCCACCTTCAAGATCGCCATCGCCTTGATGGGATTCGATGCCAAGGTATTGAAGGATGAGCACACGCCTGCATTGCCGTTCCGCAAAGGCTATCCGGACTGGTTACCGGTGTGGAAAATGACGACCGACCCGGCCTCGTGGATCAAGAATTCCGTCGTCTGGTATTCGCAGCAGGTCATGCAGATGCTGGGCGAGCCACGCGTCAAACGGTATCTGCAGGCTTTCCGTTACGGCAATGAAGACCTGTCGGGCGATGCCGGCGAAAACAATGGACTGAAGCGCGCCTGGCTCAGTTCGTCATTGCAGATATCCCCGCATGAACAGATCGCCTTTTTACGCAAGGTTGTCAATCGACGCCTGCCGGTCAGCGCCCATGCGTACGACATGACAGCGCATGTGACCGCCCTGAAGACCTTATCCAACGATTGGGAACTGCATGGAAAGACCGGAACTGGCGCGCCGGTCAATGCAGACGGCAGCAGGGATTGGCAGCACAGCTACGGCTGGTTCGTCGGTTGGGCACAAAAGGATCAACGCAGGGTCGTATTCGCGCGATTGATCCAGGATCAGAAGCCGGAAGAAACCAGGGCTGGTGTACGTGCGCGTGACGAACTGTTGAGTGAGTTGCCGGCTACTCTGAAGACGCTGGAATAGTGTTTGTGGACATTGTCGACAGGGGCCGATGTTTGCTGCAATCGGTCAATGCAGCGCAATCCGGTCATTCGTCTGTATCGCCCTGATCCACTCCGCAGCATTTCTTGTATTTCTTTCCGCTGCCGCAAGGGCAAGGATCATTGCGGCCGACTTTCGGCTCTTCGCGTTGCACAGTCTTTACTGCCGATTTGCGCCGCGGTTCCCAGAAGCGATGGATTTGCGGGATCGACGCTTCCATCTCGATCGTCAGCTTATGGCACTTCAATGGCGTATCGACCAGTGCCATTTCTTCTTCCTCGATCTCTTCCGCGCCGAGCAGATAAATCGGTCGCATCAGCGGCGCCAGATCGGATTCGTAGATCGGTTCCCACGCATCCTCGCGCAGCTTGATGCCTTCGGTGAAGCCCCATGCCCATGGCTCGCCGTCAAGCACCGGTTTGCCTTCCCATTCGTGTTCGCAGAATAGAGGCTCGTATTCCTTGGGCGCGACTTCCAACGTGATCGCAATCTCGTTCATGAAGCGCGCGATCAGACTGACGATGCGATCGTATTCCTTGTCGTTCTTGAATTTAGGCGTCGCGTCTTCATCCGCACCCCATATGTGCGGCAGCCATTCGGCCAGCGGCACTTCTTCTGGCCCGATCACCAACGCCGTCAGGAAGCCATGCAATGCGTCCATCGTCATGCAATCGTCGGCAGTGCGCTCGGACAGCAGGAAGCTGTCGAGCTCGTTGAATTCCTTGTCGGAGAGCGGCTGGTCGAGGTACATGGCGGTGAATGAATAGAACTCAATGAACGCAGGTGCGGAAGACGACAGTGTAGCAGCATGCATTCGGCAAATTGACGCCGCGAGTGCGGCGCACCGTACAATGCCGTCCATGAACGATTCCGCTGGCGCGTCCTTTTTCTCTCTCACACCCGACTGCCTGCTCGATGCGCTGCAAAGCATTGGCCTGTACGGCGATGGCCGCTTGCTCGCATTGAACAGCTACGAGAATCGCGTGTACCAGGTTGGCATCGACGGTGATGCGCCGGTGGTCGTGAAGTTCTACCGTCCTGCGCGATGGAGCGACGATGCGATTCTGGAAGAACATGCCTTCGTCGCCGAGCTGGCGGCGCAGGAAATTCCCGTCGTGCCTGCAATGCGGATTGGCAACAAGACCTTGCACCGCTTCGGCGATTTCCGCTTTGCCGTTTTTCCACGCCAGGGCGGACGGGCGCCGGAGTTAAGCGATCCCGCCACTCTGGAGTGGCTGGGGCGTTTCATCGGACGCATCCACGCGGTCGGTGCGAGCCGTCCTTTCGTGCACCGGCCAACATTGACGATTGCAAGCTTTGGCGAAGCACCGCGCGACTATCTGCTGGCACACGATTTCATTCCCCTCGAATTGCAGGATGCCTATCGCAGCGTCATTGCGCAGGCGCTGGATGGCGTCCGCCATTGTTTCGCACGGGCAGGCGAAGTGCGCATGCTGCGCCTGCATGGCGACTGTCACGTCGGGAATGTGTTGTGGACCGATGGCGGGCCGCACTTCGTCGATTTCGACGATGCGCGCATGGGACCGGCGGTGCAGGATCTATGGATGCTGCTGTCTGGCGAGCGGACTGAGCGTGTGCGGCAACTGGCGGATCTGCTGGCCGGTTACGAAGATTTTGCCGAGTTCGATCCACGCGAGCTGCATCTTGTTGAAGCCCTGCGCACACTGCGTCTGATTCATTATTCAGCGTGGCTGGCACAACGCTGGGACGATCCTGCTTTTCCTGCGGCTTTCCCCTGGTTCAATACGCAGCGCTACTGGCAGGACCGCATTCTTGAATTGCGCGAGCAGATTGCATTGATGGACGAAGCACCGCTGTGGGTCAACTGAGCAGGCTTTGCCTTGGATAACAATTGAATGATGAGTATTCAGATGGGCTGGTATGAGTAGGCAGAGCTGGTTGCGCGGTTTTTCTCCACAGAAGTCGGGCATCGGCACAGAAAGCGGACAGGCCACGTTCCGCGTCTTCAATGTCACGCCTTTTTGTCTTTATCTCGTTCTGGCATGGTATTTCGGCTGGCATCGCGTGCCTGTCAGCGTCGTGGTCGGCGCGCTCGGCTACATCGGCTATGCGGTTGTCTGGGTCTTTGTGGTGCGTCGCGCGATGTTCGATGCGCCCACGCGGCGCACCATTGCAACGATCCTCGACCAAGCCTTGCCGGCGCTTGGCATGTATCTGGCCGGTTTCCTCGCAGGTCTGGTGGCATGGGTGCCAACGCTGGGTGCTATCGGCAATGGGCTTCGTTTCGGAACGCGCTATGCGTGGCTTTCAGCTGCGGTGGGCGGTCCGCTGATGTCGGCTGCATTTTATTTTTCCGACGAATGGCACAGCATCCCAGGCGTGGCGGCGGGCATTGTGCTCGTCAACGTGCTGTTGCCGCTGTACGTGGTGGTGCTGGTCCAGAAGCTGGAACAGGAAAAGCAGGCGTTCGAGTTGCGTGCCGCGCATTTTGAAGAAGCGACAAAGCGCGACGAGCTGACCGGCCTGCTCAATCGTGCGGGTTTCGCCGATGTGTACGAAGACTTGCGTTCTGTCGGCACGCAGCAGGAAATGTGCGCAGTTCTGCTGCTGGATCTGGACGGCTTCAAGGGAATCAATGACGCTTGCGGGCATGACGAAGGCGACCGCATTTTGAAAGCCGTCGCGGCTGCCCTGATGACTTGTGTGCGCAGCTCGGATCAGGTGGCACGCCTGGGCGGCGATGAGTTCGCGATTCTGCTGCGGCACATCAATGACGAAAAGAATGCGGAGTCGATCGCGGCCAAGATGCTCGCCGCCATGCCGCAGCCTGTTCACCGCAACCTGCATTTAGGCGCCAGCATCGGGATCTGCGTGCAGCGAGCCGGCATATTGCCCTACGAAGACGTGCTCAAGAGCGCCGACCGGCTGATGTATGAAGCAAAGGCGGCGGGAAAGAATCAATATCGTTTGCGCACGCTCGCAGTGCCTGCTCGAGGTTTGGGCTGACAGGAAGCTATGCGATGGCGGTCGGCGCCTGCTTCAGGACCGCTTGTCTCGTTCGACTGTCAGCTGAGCGAATCGCCTCAGCAGAGAGGCCGCTTCGCCAGTCGGAACGACCTCGCTACGTTTGGCGACGGCATCGATGCCGCGTGCCGCCAGATCGTCGCCGAGGCGATCGAAATAACCACACATCGCGGCGTCGTCGAATTCCGGATGGAATTGCACGCCCCAACTGCCTTGTCCAACGCGGAAAGCCTGATGTGCATCGTAGTCATTCTGCGCAAGCAGCGCTGCGTTGGGCGGCAGCCGTTTCACGCTTTGACTATGCACGACATTTGCCATGAATTCCTCCGGCAGACTCGCGAACAGCGGATCGGCGGCTGCATCCGCCGTCTTCTTGATCGGAACGCTGCCGATTTCCATGCCTTGCGGGTGATAATGGACTTCGCCGCCGAGCGCATCGGCAAGCAATTGGTGACCGTAGCAGATACCGAGCAGCGGAATCTCGTGCCGATGCGCATCGCGCAGCCAGCCAGCTAACCGTTCGCTCCAAGGTGCACGGTCCGTCACCATCGCATGCGAACCGGTCACGATGGCCGCTCCTACCTCTTCGATCGGGGGCAACGTCGTTGCCTTGCGCACATCGACAACGCTCAGCGGCAGGATGCCGCCGACACCGTCAGCGATCCAGTCTTCGAAATCGCCGTGCGTACGCGCCAGGTCGGCAAAGGTACTGCCGGCCTTGAAAATGATCAGGGGTTTCATGGAAGGCAGTGACGCGGGGAGGACGGTTCAGACTTTTTGCACGGTCTTTGCCAGCGCATCGAGCGATGCGATTAGCTTGTCGGTCGATGCATCGGCGTTGGCAACCAGCACGGCGCGTTCGATTGCTTCGTCGCGATCGTTTTTTCCATAGAAATTCAGCAGGTAGTCGCCATTCTCCACGCCGCTGGAGTTGCGGCTATCGTCCTTTGACAATCGGCGCGCATACCAGACCGAATAGCCGTTCGACTCTTCGCAGCAATACACTTCGGCGGAATGGTGCGGACCCAGCGGAAATTCTTCCGGGTCGGTGTACCAGACGGTCTTGCGCCAGAGGTGGTTTTTCTTCGATTCGGGGATATGATCCATGGTCGTTTTCGTGCCGGTGATCCGGCGTTACCGTTTGCCGCGTATTGTGCCAGCAGGCGCAATTTTGCGCTGGTATTGCTGGATCCGTCCGGCGCTTCGCCAACGATACGGTAGTGGTTTTCGTTCAGCAGCATGCGCGTCATCCTGTCGTCATCAGCCAGCACGAAGCTGAGGGATGGCGGGAGCTTGCTCAAAAAAATCTTCTTCCCGCAAAGTTGCGATCAGGGCCGCTCGCGCCGCGCGGCATGCTCGGCGATGCCCGACCGCATCAATGCATGCAGCTTGTCTTCGATGCGCGCATATTCCTGGTCGATCGCCTGCATGCGGGCTTCATCGGCAGCGATGCCGTTCCGCGCGCGGATTTCCAGTTCGCGGCAGACTGCAGCCAGTGAGGTGGCGCCGATCGACGCGCTGCTACCGCACAAGGCATGCGCGACTTTTGCAAAGGAAAGCGTGTCCCGTGTCGCGGTCGCCGCGTGCAGCGCAGCGATGCGTTGCGGGGTATCGGCAAGGAAGAGTTGCGCGAGTTCGGGAAAATCCGCGCCGAATATCTGTTGCGTGGCTTCCAGTTCGTCTTCCGCGCCTGTCGCGTCCGGGGTTGCGGCTGGCGCAGGCAACCAGCGCGCCAACATGCGGCGCAGCGCCTGCAACTGTGTCGGCTTCGGCAGAAAGTCGTCCATGCCGGTAGCGAGGCAGGTATCGCGTTCATTGTGTCGGGTGCGGGCTGACCAGCCAATGACAGGTGTATGCCGGCTGCCGCTTTCGGCGGCACGCAGCAATGCAGTGGTCTGATGGCCGTCCAGGCCCGG
>DATAHI010000191.1:0-6954 GCA_036263255.1 Oxalicibacterium sp.
CAATACCTGCAGGAAAACAATCGCGATACGGCGCGCTACGAAATCGCCTTCTGGAAAAAGGTCGTGTACCCGTTCGCAGTATTTGTAATGATGGCGCTGGCCTTGCCTTTCGCCTACCTGCATTTCCGTTCCGGCGGCGTAAGCCTGAAGATTTTCACCGGCATCATGATCGGTGTGTCCTTCCAGCTGAGCAATAGCTTGTTCTCGCATCTCGGCTTGCTGAATACCTGGCCGGCGTTTGCAACCGCAGTGCTGCCGAGTGCGCTGTTCATGCTGGCCGCCATCGGTGCGTTGTCATGGGTAGAGCGGCACTGATGAAGAAAGCCATGATCCTGTTTGCACATGGTGCGCGCGACCCGAAATGGGCCGCGCCGTTCCAGCGCCTGCAGGAAATCGTAAGCGTACGTTCGCCCGACGTGATCGTCTCGCTCGCGTTTCTTGAACTGATGTCTCCGCGTTTGCCGGAGGCAGTGGCGGCGTTGGCAACGCAAGGCGCGGAAGAAGTAACGATCGTGCCCGTTTTTCTAGGACAGGGCGGCCATGTATTGCGGGATCTACCGGTTTTGCTCGAACAGTTAAGAGGAAACCATCCGAGCATCCGCTTCAAGACCGCCGAAGCCGTGGGCGAGAATGCCGACGTATTGAACGCGATCGCGAGTTATTGCCTCGACGCGATGCGTTAACCGTCGTCTAGCGCGAGGTCGGACGTCGCGCCATCGCTTCGCCGATCATCACGAGCACCGGTCCCGGTCTTTCACCTAATCCCCGTTCCAGCTCTTGCAAGCTGATGCGCGCAATGCGTTCGCTGGGCAGGCTGCAGTTTTCGACAATGACAACCGGTAGTTCCGGCGAGCGTCCCTGTTCCAGCAATTTTCTCGCGGTGACGACCGCTTCGCGTCCACCCATGTATTGAATCAGCGTATCGGTATTGGGCAGCGTCAGCAGATCGGGTTCGCCTGGCGCGGTCGCAGCAGTGAAGAAGGCAATGCTGCGTGCAACACCGCGTTTGGTCAGGGGCTGCTGCGTGGAAGCCGCAGCAGCGAAAGCGGTGGTGATGCCGGGCACGACTTTAACGGCGATGCCGTTCGATTCTAATGCGCTCAATTCCTCATCGGCCCGGCCGAACAGCATCGGATCGCCGCCTTTGAGGCGCACGACGAGTTGATGCTTCCGTGCACAATCGATCAGCAATTCATTGATGGCGACCTGCGCCGTCGAGCGTTGTCCGCTGCGCTTGCCGACGGAAATTTTCTCGGCTTGCGGGCACAGCGCCAGCACTTCGTGCGTGACCAGCGCGTCGTACAGGACGACCTCGGCCTGCGCAAGAATGCGCACGGCGCGGACCGTCAAAAGATCGGCGGCGCCCGGACCGGCACCGATCAAAAAGACTTTGCCGGTTCCGGGCGCCGCCTGTTGCGTCATTTCCGAAATGATCAGAGACGAATCATGCCGGCCGCGACCGTTTGATGCGTCACTTCATCGATCAGAATGAAGGCGCCGGTCGAGCGGCTGGTGTCGTATGCATCGGCCGCCAGCGGTTGCTGCACGTTGATCGAGACCGTTGCGATGCCGTTCAATTTCACTTCATCGGCGGCATGGCGTTGCTGGGTATTGATGTCGAGCAGCGATTCGATCTTGGTTACGCGCGCTGCGACCTGGCGCGTCGTGTGTTTCAGCCAGTACTTGCGACGTAGGTCGAGCGGCTCTTCAGACAACCAGCAGATGTCCGCATTGACCGTCTTCAGCAGCGTGGCCGGGCGCGCAGCTTCCGCCAGCATGTCACCGCGCGAGATGTCGACGTATTCGTCCAGCAGCAACGTGACGGATTGGCCCGCGCTTGCCTCGTTCAGCGAGCCGTCGAAAGTCTGGATGTCCTTGACCGTCGCCGATTGGCCGCCCGGCTGCACGACGATCTTGTCGCCCTTGGCGATCTTGCCGGCTTCGATACGGCCCATGTAGCCGCGGAAGTCGTTTGCTTCGTGGCCGTTGTGGCGGGCCACCAGCTGTACTGGAAAGCGGAACGGTTCGCCGCAGTCTTCGTCGTACACGCTCAGCGATTCCAGCAGTTCGATCAGCGTCGGGCCTTGGTACCACGGCATGTTGTCGCCACTGACGACGACATTGTCACCAGCCAGTGCCGACAGCGGAATCGGACGAATGTCCTTCAGGCCCAGCGTCTTCGCGAATTCGGAATATGCCGCGACGATGCGGTCATACACGGTCTGATCGTAGTTGACGAGGTCCATCTTGTTGACCGCAACGATCACGTGCTCGATCTGCAGCAGGTGCGCGATCGTCGAGTGGCGCTTGGTCTGGATCAGCAGTTCGACGCTGCCATCGTCGTTCAGCTTCACTTTCGAGACGTCGATCAGGATGATGACGGCATCGGCCGTCGATGCGCCGGTCACCATGTTGCGCGTGTACTGCTCATGGCCCGGCGTATCGGCGATGATGAACTTGCGCTTCGGCGTGGCGAAATAGCGATAGGCGACATCAATCGTGATGCCTTGCTCGCGCTCTGCTTCCAGGCCATCGGTCAGCAAGGACAAGTCGATCGTGTCGCCGACGGTGCGCTTGTGCTTGGAACGCGATACGGCGGCGAGCTGGTCGGCGAAGATGCCCTTGCTGTCGAACAGCAGGCGGCCGATCAGCGTGCTTTTGCCGTCGTCGACGGAGCCGGCGGTGATGAAGCGCAGCAGGCCCCGCTCGGCCGATTGTTGTTCCGCCACGGCAGTGTTCAGTTGGGCGCTCATCAGAAATATCCTTCTTTTTTACGTTTTTCCATCGATGCTTCAGAGGTCTGGTCGTCCATGCGGGTCGCACCGCGTTCGGTGATCTGCGTGACGGCGGTTTCGGCGATGATCGCTTCCACCGTCGAGGCGTCGGACGAAACAGGGCAGGTGCAGGAGATGTCGCCGACGGTGCGGAAGCGGACAGTTTGCGTTTCGACCTGTTCGCCTTCGCGGGCCGGCGTCAGCGGCGTCAGCGGCACCAGCAGGCCGTTGCGCGGAATCACTTGGCGTTGATGCGCGAAGTAGATCGACGGCAGTTCCAGTTTTTCACGCGCAATGTATTGCCATACGTCGAGCTCGGTCCAGTTCGAGATCGGGAATACACGCATGTTCTCGCCTGGATGAACGCGTGTGTTGTACAGGTCCCAGAGTTCGGGGCGCTGTGCTTTCGGATTCCATTGGCCGAATTCGTCGCGGAACGAGAAGATGCGTTCCTTCGCACGTGCTTTTTCCTCGTCGCGGCGTGCGCCGCCGATGCAAGCGTCGAACTTGTGTTCGGCGATCGTTTCCAGCAGCGTCACGGCTTGTGCCGCGTTGCGCGAATCGGTTTGCGGATTGCGCAGGCGCACGGTGCCACGCTTCATCGAATCCTCGACGTGGCCGACGATCAGGCGCTCGCCGAGTTCAGCTACGCGCTTGTCGCGGAACTGGATCACTTCGTCGAAGTTGTGGCCGGTGTCGATGTGCACCAGCGGGAACGGGAATTTACCGGGGCGGAAGGCCTTTTCAGCCAGACGCAGCAGCACGACCGAGTCCTTGCCGCCAGAGAAGAGCAGCGCAGGATTGGTACACTCGGCTGCGACCTCTCGCATGATGTGGATCGCTTCCGATTCCAGCCAGTCCAGGTGCTTGTTGCTGGCGGCGTCGATGAACAGTTTGTCGACTGCAGTATTCATATGAGTCTCGTTTGATTAATGCGCTTGCTTGATTCGGCTATTACGCCGATGTGACCGATTTGATGCGAACCAGCTTGCCGTCGACGACATGCAGGCCGCATTCCTTGGATTCCGGGTTTTCCCACCACCAGCGACCGGCGCGGACATCTTCGCCAGGCTGGATCGCACGCGTGCAGGGTTCGCAACCGATCGACGGATAGCCGCGATCGTGCAGCGCGTTGTACGGCACGTTATTGCTGCGAATGTAGTGCCACACGTCTTCTTCCGACCAATCCACCAGCGGGTTGAACTTGATCATGTCGTGTGCATCGTCACGTTCCTGCAGCAGCAACTCGGCGCGCGTAGTCGACTGTGCGCGGCGCTGGCCGGTGATCCACGCGCGTTTGCCTTGCAGCGCACGGTTCAGCGGTTCCACCTTGCGGATGCGGCAGCATTCCTTGCGCAGTTCCACGCTGTCGTAGAAGGCATTCAGCCCATGCTGGTTGACGTAGACGTTAACGGCTTGCTGTTCGGGGCGATACAGTGCGACGTCATACGCGTAGGTTTCCTTGATCCGATCGAGCACCGCCAGCGTTTCTGCATGCAGACGGCCGGTCTCCAGCGTGAAGATGCCGATGCGATCCTGCAAGCCCGCACGCAGAATCATGTCGGTCAGCACCATGTCTTCCGCAGCCAGGCTTGAAGCCAGCACGGCAGGGGAAAATTCGTCAGCGACGCGCTGCAGCGTAGCGCGCGTGCCGGCAACGAGCAGATCGAAATTTTCGTTGATCATTTTGCGGTAACCACTTGGCGATCGACGCGGCGGAACAACGGCGATTTCCTGTCCCACGAAATCTGATAGGCCTCGGAAAAATCGCTCAGGCCCTTCAATGCATCATGCGCATCGCGATCGGCGCGCACTGCGAAGGAATTGAAGCCCACGCGCTGCATGTAGAACAACTGGTCGCGCAGTACGTCGCCTACAGCACGCAGTTCGCCGGTGTAGCCGTGGCGTGCGCGCAGGTTGTAGGCGATCGAATAGCCGCGGCCGTCTGCAAATTTTGGGAAATCGACTGCGATGATCGGCAGCGAAGCGGCGTCGTCCTTCAATGCTTCCGGACGCTCGTCGCTGGCGAGCCAGACGCCGACGTCGCCGCGCGCCTGCAGCGTCGCCTTTTGCGCTTGCCACACGGCCAGTGGAACAATTACCTTGCCAGCGGGAACGGCGGCGCTTTCTGCAGCTTCGCCTTCTGCCAGGCGGATCAGGTTCCAGTCGTCTTCGCCGATAACGGCGCGATCCTTGATGATGTTAAGCATATGCATCTTCTCCTGCGGCATGCGGCACCTTGATCGGCGTCGCATACACGTGTTCCTTGAATGGCGTGACGCCGATGCGCTGCACCGTATCGACGAAGCGTTCGTCCTCGATGCGGTCGCGCACGTAGACTTCCAGAATGCGTTCGATCACGGTCGGCATCTGGTGCGCGGAGAACGAAGGGCCGATGATCTTGCCGACTGCGGCGTTGTTCCCCTGCGCGCCGCCAAGCGACACCTGGTACCACTCGGCGCCGTCCTTGTCGACGCCCAGCACGCCGATGTTGCCGATGTGATGATGGCCGCAGGCGTTGATGCAACCCGAGATGTTCAAGTCGATCTCGCCGATGTCATGCTGGAAATCGAGATTGTCGAAGCGTTCGGCAATCGCTTCTGCGATCGGGATCGATTTCGCATTGGCCAGCGCGCAGAAGTCGCCACCTGGGCAGCAGATCATGTCGGTCAGCAGGCCGATGTTCGGCGTAGCCAGTCCTTGTGACTTGGCGGCTTCCCACACGGTGTACAAGTCGGCGATCTTGACGTCCGACAGCACCAGATTCTGCTCATGCGTGACGCGCAATTCGCCGAAGCTGTACTTATCCGCCAGATCGGCAACAAAATCCATCTGCGCAGCAGTGGCGTCGCCCGGCGGCGTGCCGGTCTTTTTCAGCGACAGCGTGACGGCGGCGTAACCCGGCACCTTGTGTTGACGCACATTGCGCATCAGCCAGTTCGCAAAGGCTTTGTTCTCTGCCTTGTGCTGTTCAAATGCGGCGTCGGTTTCCGGCAAGGTTTCGTACGGTGGCGCAGTAAAGTAGGAGGAGACGCGCGCCACTTCTTCTTCGGTCAGCGTGCCGGGGCCATCTTTCAGGTTGGCCCATTCTTCATCCACCTGGCGGCGGAATTCGTCGATGCCGATCGCCTTGACCAGGATCTTGATGCGCGCCTTGTAAATGTTGTCGCGGCGGCCGTACTGGTTGTATACGCGCAGGATCGCTTCGATATAGGTCAGCAGATGCTGCCACGGCAGGAAGTCGCGGATTTCGCTGCCCAGAATCGGCGTACGGCCCAGGCCGCCGCCGACCAGCACGCGAAAGCCCACTTCACCCTGTTCGTTCTTCAGTACGGCGAGCCCAATGTCGTGCATCGCAATGGCCGCGCGATCTTCGGTGGCGCCATTGATTGCGATCTTGAACTTACGCGGCAGGTAAGCGAATTCCGGATGGAAGGTGCTCCACTCGCGGATGATTTCCGCATACGGACGCGGATCGACGATTTCGTCATGCGCGATGCCGGCGAACTGGTCCGAAGTCGTGTTGCGCACGCAGTTGCCCGAAGTCTGGATCGCATGCATTTCGACGGATGCGAGATCTGCCAGGATGTCGGGAGCCTGTTCCAAATTGATCCAGTTGTACTGGATGTTCTGGCGCGTCGTGAAGTGGCCGTAGCCGCGATCGTAGGTGCGTGCAATGTGCGCGAACATGCGCAGTTGTTTCGACGCCAACAGGCCGTAGGGCACCGCAACGCGCAGCATGTAGGCATGGCGCTGCAGGTACAGGCCGTTCTGCAGGCGCAGGATGCGGAATTCGTCTTCCGTCAGCTCGCCGGACAGGCGGCGGCGCACCTGATCGCGGAATTGCGCGACACGTTCCTTGACGATTTGATGGTCGTATTGATCGTAGCGATACATCGTGTAGTCCTTAAAAAACGAGCTTGACCGCGACGGTTGTCAGCATGGTGGCCAGCAACACGCGCAGAATTTTTTCCGGTATGGCACGCGCTGCCAGCGACCCGAGCGTAATGCCCGGCACGGAACCGAGCAGCAAAGTCACCAGCAATACCCAATCGATGGACCCGAGCCACCAATGGCCGAGTGCCGCGATGAAGGTCAGCGGCACGGCGTAGGCGATATCGGTACCGGCAATTTCAGCCGGTTTCAGGTGGGGATAGAGCAGAACCAGTATCGTGGCGCC
>DATAHI010000192.1:0-6628 GCA_036263255.1 Oxalicibacterium sp.
ATTCGCGAAGAACAGCGTCTCGGCCGGCTGCGACGGCAGATGCGCGGCATCGGCCCCGACCAGCAGCACCGCATCGAAGCTGCGCAGGCGCGCGCCGTTCAGCGGCAGCATCACGACGCGCTGATCGTCGTGCTGCTGCACGAACGCGGTCGATTCAAGTTGCAGACTGATGAACGCGCGCCATTCGGCCAGCGAGAACTCGTGATCGACGTCGCCGCATTCCTGCGCGATCGACTGCAGCAATTGCAGGATTTGCCGACCTGCCGCGTCAGCCACCAATGGCTCGCGCATGCCGATCGCATCGAATATGCGGCCACTGATCGCAATCCAGTCGCATAGGCTCTTGCGTCCGCCGAATGCCTTTGCCTGTTCGGCGAGTAAGGTCAGCATGTCATAGGCAGCGGGTGCCGCCTGCAATGCGTCGATCACCGCGTTCCAGTCGCCCGCCACATTCGCGCGGCGCAGCGCCGTTTCGGTTGCGATCACGCGTTCCGCCTTGTCTGCCATACCGGCAAACACGAATGGAGATTTGAGGAAATCGAGCAGCGTCACCGTATCCGCCCTCGATGCAATCAATTCGAACCAGGCTACCAGCGCGGAGGCTGCACGTGTCGTGGAAAGCTTCCAGCCGGTTTCGTCTGCCACCGTAACCTGTGCGCGTTCCAGCAAAGCACGCATGCGGCGGGCAACGACGCGATCCTGCGCGACGATGGCGATGCGTTGCCTGCCCGCCTGCAGCCAGTCGAGAATGGTTTGCGCGCCGATGGTCGCCTCGTCTTCCAGCGTGCGCGCCGCGTACAGACGCAAGTTGGTTGCGGGTGCGGGATGTGAACCGACATTCGGCATATCGAGAATTTCTGGCCAGGCCGCAGCATAGGCGGCAGGGAGCGTCTGCGCGCGCCAGTCGAGACCGATCGTCATGACCGGTTGATGCGCGGCATAGGTATCCAGGAAAGCGCGCTCCATCGGGTCGGCGTCGACCGGACTGATCCACAGCAGCGGCTGTGTCGCTTGTTGCGCCAGTTGCAGCATGCGCTGGTAGCGCACTGCAAGCGCATCGCTTGCGTCGAGCTGACTCTTCCAGATCGACCACACGAGCTGGGTTTCGTCCGACAACAAGCTACGTGCGGCAGGCGTCAAGGTTTGCAATGCAGCCTGCCAGCGGCGATCCGCGAAGTTGGGAGTCGCCTGTAGCGATGGCAGCATCGCCTGCGTCAGTTCGTCGGACAGCATCAGCAGGATCTCGGCCAGCGGCAGCAGATCGGTATTGCGCCGGGCGCTAAACAGTTTCTTCAGCCACCCCTGCTCGCGCAAGGCGGCATACAAGGACATCAGCCGCTCGCTGGCGGAAGCGACGCGCACACCATCCGGCGGCAGGAATGCGAGCCAACCGGATAGCGTGCCAGCCGCAGGGGGAATGAAGCTGTCTTTCAGCAGCCGTGCCAATGCGGCTTTCAGAAGGTGCGCATGGGCATAAGTCGGAACCAGTACGCGCAGGGAAGAAAGATCGCGAGATGTGCGGCCTTCCGGCACGCGTTCCAGCAGAGCGCGCGCTGCTTCATCCCAGAAGGCGGAAGAAGGCGGAATCGCTATCGCGCTATGCGTCATTGGCTTGCTCTGCGAGAGGGGGGAAAGGAGGTGGAAACCCATGCGTTGATGGACCGGCCTTGCATTTTATGCGACGCCGACGCGATTTTCCGGAGCCACCACACTTTTTATAAAAATGGGTTATGATTTGCCCAACCCCGCCTGACTACCTCTTGTGGCACCTTTCAATAACTTGAATTACATCGCAACGCCTCCATGTTGTTTCAGCAACCCGGAGGCACTGCAGGCAACATTCGGAATGTCGCCCAGGCGCTGATTTATCCTTTCCCCTCACATCGAGGCAAACATGAGCGAAAACATCAAACACATTAGCGATGCGTCTTTCGATACGGACGTACTGAAATCCGACAAGCCAGTCCTGGTGGACTTCTGGGCAGAGTGGTGCGGTCCGTGCAAAATGATTGCACCTATTCTGGAAGAAGTCGCGAAAGAGTACGCAGGCAAGATCCAGATCGCGAAGATGGATGTTGATGCAAACCAAAGCGTGCCGGCCAAATTCGGCATTCGGGGCATTCCGACGCTGATCCTGTTCAAGAACGGTGCACCGGCCGCGCAGAAAGTCGGCGCCCTGGCAAAAGGCCAGCTGACCGCCTTCATCGACGGCAATATCTGATATAGTTGTTCAGCACGTGGCGATGCGCCCGCATCGCCACGATTCGTAACAAGCACACCACGCAGTTCCCTCCCCCACCTTTTTGATCTCCCGTCCCGGGACAGCAACCATGCACTTATCTGAACTCAAGGCGTTACACGTCTCCGCACTGCTCGACATGGCAATCGGCCTCGATATCGAGAACGCCGCGCGTCTGCGCAAACAGGAACTGATGTTCGCCATCCTGAAAAAACGAGCGAAATCAGGAGAACAAATTTTTGGCGATGGCGCACTCGAAGTGCTGCCCGACGGCTTCGGCTTCCTGCGCTCGCCCGACGCCAGCTACATGGCGTCCACCGACGATATTTATATTTCGCCTTCGCAAATCCGCCGCTTCAATCTCCACACCGGCGACTCGATCGAAGGCGAAGTGCGTACTCCAAAAGACGGCGAGCGCTACTTTGCGCTGGTCAAGGTCGACAAGGTCAATGGTGAACCGCCTGAGGCGTCGAAGCACCGCATCCTGTTCGAGAACCTGACGCCGCTGCATCCGAACAAGCTGCTGCAACTCGAACGCGACATGCGTGGCGAGGAAAACATCACCGGCCGCATCATCGATTTGATCGCGCCGATCGGCAAAGGCCAGCGCGGCCTGCTGGTGGCATCGCCCAAGTCCGGCAAATCGGTAATGCTGCAGCACATTGCTCATGCGATTACGACCAATCATCCGGAAGCCGTGATGATCGTGCTGCTGATCGACGAACGCCCTGAAGAAGTGACCGAGATGCAGCGTTCGGTGCGCGGCGAAGTCGTGGCATCGACTTTCGATGAACCGGCCACGCGTCACGTGCAGGTTGCCGAGATGGTGCTCGAAAAAGCCAAGCGCCTAGTCGAGATGAAGAAAGACGTCGTGATTCTGCTGGACTCGATCACGCGTCTGGCACGCGCCTACAACACCGTGATCCCGGCTTCCGGTAAGGTGCTGACCGGCGGCGTCGATGCCAACGCGCTGCAACGTCCGAAGCGCTTCTTCGGCGCGGCACGTAACGTCGAAGAAGGCGGCTCGCTGACCATTATCGCGACCGCGCTGATCGAAACCGGCAGCCGCATGGACGACGTGATCTACGAAGAATTCAAGGGCACCGGCAACATGGAAGTCCATCTGGAGCGCCGTCTTGCCGAAAAACGCGTGTACCCGGCCATCAACCTCAGCAAATCCGGTACCCGCCGCGAGGAGCTGTTGATCAAACCCGATCAACTGCAAAAGATCTGGGTGCTGCGCAAGCTGATGTACGACATGGACGAAATCGAGGCGATGGAATTCATTCTTGACAAGATGAAAGCCACGAAGACCAACGCCGAGTTCTTCGACATGATGCGTCGCTAAACTCGCCTGTCTCACTTGAAAGCCCGCGGTGAAAACACCGCGGGTTTTTTTCGAATACAAACTAGCAACAATGAAACTGCAGGGCTTGCGGCAAACCCATGATTTCATTGTATAATTCGCGGTTCTTTAAACCGGCAAGTGATCGACAATCGGGCCAAGAAGCAGCACAGGCCGACGAAGTGACGATTGGCTACCAAACTATCGAGGCAATTATGAAAGCAGGCATTCATCCAGATTACCGTGAAGTCGTGTTCCAGGACATGTCCAACGACTTCAAATTCATCACCCGTTCGACGATCCAGACGCGCGAAACGATTAACTTCGAAGGCAAGGAATACCCGCTGGTGAAGATCGAGGTTTCCGCTGAATCGCACCCGTTCTATACCGGCAAGCACAAGATCGTCGATACCGCCGGCCGCGTGGACAAGTTCCGCAAGAAGTTCGGTTCCGTCGGTTCCAAGACCCAAGTGTCGCAGCAGTAATCTCCAGCGACGCGTCGTACAAAAAGGCAGCTGCGGCTGCCTTTTTTGTTTTCGCTCACGTTCGCCCCGCACTGCGACAGATTTTTTCCGGCACAATAGCGCCGGAACAATAACAACAAGCGCCTGCACGCCTAGATGAAGCCCGTCCGTCTCCCTGCCGCTGCGACCAGAGCACTTCCCCGTCTGGCGCTGCTGGCCCTGTGTCTGTTGTACATCCTGCCCGGCCTGATCGGACGCGATCCCTGGAAGAATGACGACGCCTCCGGTTTCGGCATTATGTGGACCATGGCGCATGGCAGCCTGGCGGACTGGTTGGCACCGAATATCGTCGGTCTGCCGATGCCGGAGGAAGGCCCCTTGGCCTTCTGGCTTGGCGCAATCTGTATTCACTTGTTCGGCTGGCTGCTCGGCGACGCGATGGCCGCGCGCATTGCGCCCATCCTCTTCTTCCTGCTCGGCTCTTCGGCCGTATGGTACGTGACCTATCTGCTCGGCCGTCGGCCTGAGGCCCAACCGCTGAAACTCGCCTTCGGTGGGCAGCCAGAACCGCGTGATTTCGGCCGCACATTGGCTGACGGCGCGCTGCTGATTTATCTCGGTTGCCTTGGTTTGCTGATTCAAACCCACAGCACCACGGCCGATTCGCTGGAAGTATCGCTGGTCGCCTTGTCGCTGTATGTCGCTACACGCCTGTTCGAGTCCGGCGCTTGGCGCCATTCGGTCTGGCTCGGTTTGGTGTTCGGCTTGCTGATCCTGACCCGCGGATGGACCGTACCGCTCATGCTGTGGCTAAGCCTCCTGGCACTGGCCTGCATTCATGTACGCCAACTCATGCCGCGCCTGCTGGCCGTCACAGCGCCGCTCGCTCTTCTTGTTGCAGGATTATGGGTGTTCGCCTGTATCGAATTGCATCCCGATGGCAGCGCACCGGTGCATGACTGGATGGCATGGAACCTGAGCCAGCTCGGCGGGCCGAACTGGTCGACGCTGCAATACCTGATCAGCAATGGCGTCTGGTTCATGTGGCCGGCCTGGCCCTTCGCGATCTGGGCGGTGTATGCGTGGCGGCGCCAGCATGAAGCCTTGCATGTCACACTGCCGCTGACCTTTCTGGCAGGATTGATCGCGCTGGCGTTGCTGAACTCTCACGGCGACGAAGGTGACTTGGTGCCCATGCTGCCGATGCTGGCCATTCTTGCCGCGTTCGGCCTGCCAACGATGAAACGCGGCGCAATCAACGCCGTCGACTGGTTCTCGGTCACCACGTTGACCACTTGCGCCGGCTTCATCTGGATCGGCTGGATCGCGAAGCAGACCGGCTGGCCCGCACAGATTGCGAAGAATGCATTCAAGATCGCGCCTGGCTTCAAACCCGAATTCAACTGGATTGCCGTCATCGTCGCCGCCGCAGCGACGGCCGGATGGATCTGGCTGGTGTACTGGCGCGTCTCGCGCCGCCCTTCGGTACTATGGCGCGCGGTAGTGCTGTCGTCTGGCGGCGTCATCCTGTGCTGGTTGCTGTTGATGACCTTGTGGATGCCATGGGGGAATTACATCAAGAGCTATGCCGGCGTTGCGCATGAAATTGCAGACGAACTTTCGCCCGGCCGCCGTTGCGTGCAGGCCGATGTCGGCGAAGCGCAGCGCGCATCGTTCGCCTATTTTGGTGACATTCCGTTTGCCCGGCAGCGACAGAACGATTGCGATTACTTTCTGCTGCAGGATCATCATCGCGGTAACGACGCGCCGCGTACGGTGACGATGGAAGGCAGCCAATGGAAACTGGTATGGCAAGGTCGCCGTCCATCCGATCGCTACGAACGCTTCCGCCTGTATCGCCGCGTTTCTCGGTAACGATTCGCGCAGCGACGATTCATGTCTGCGCATACCGTGAGCGAAGTCGTTGTATGTCTCATCTTGTTGCTCTAATGCGCCGAATCGGCGATAATGCGCGCTTGCGTTGCCGAGATGGCGGAACAGGTAGACGCACGGGACTCAAAATCCCGCGCCGCAAGGCGTGCCGGTTCGATTCCGGCTCTCGGCACCATCATATTCATATGCGGCCCTCGAGGAATTGAGCGCCGCATTTTGTTTTGCCAGTTTTCTCGTTCTCCATGAAAAGGGCGAGCTTGCTCACTTTCTTCACGAGCATTGCCGGTACATTGCTTGTCCGCCGCGTAGCACCGATTCGACTCAGTACTGCTATGAAAAAAACGCTCATAGTCCATCCATATCCCGGTATCGGGGACCTTATATGGCACATCCCTTATATTCGTGCGATCGCAGCCCAAAGTCAGAATGGCAAGGTATCGCTTTTAACCCGGCCATCTTGCCTCGCAGGCGACCTTCTCTCTGCCGAGACGTGCATCGATCACATCATCAGCGACGACTATAAACGGCGAGACAAGTCAAAAGGTGAGCACGACGGCCTTCTGGGTAAGCTAAAGCTATCCTCAAAATTGCGTACATATGGCTTTGACCGCGTCGTGATCTTTTCGGATCGTCCACGGTATGCCGCTCTAGCATTTCTAGCTGGCATTGCGCAACGCTCAGGTTATG
>DATAHI010000193.1:0-4161 GCA_036263255.1 Oxalicibacterium sp.
GCCGTCGCAGAAGCAACACGACACAATTCCATGTTTGCCCAAGCACAGGCGCTTATCTATAATTGGCTCCGATTTTGTGCAAGGCCAGACGTTGTTCTTATTACATCGGCACAGCCGTTATTTTTGACCTCAGGGATACGAGACAATGCAGGAAAATGGGGTCAGCTTTTCTGTCGCCGACAGTGCGGCCTGGGCCCCCGGTCTCGATACGCCGGAAGCCTGGGCGTCATGGGCGCACGCGCCGTTTCCCATCGCAGGCAATGACGAACCCGGTGTGCGGCAGATGCCGGCCATGCTGCGTCGACGCGCGGGCTTCCTGGGCAAGATGGCACTGGAAGTCGCGTATCGCTGCATCGGCGACCACACCGACATTCCTGTCGTCTTCTGTTCGCGTCATGGCGAGGTCGCGCGCGCCGTCGAACTGCTGAGTGACCTGGCGCAGGATGCGCCCTTGTCGCCAACCGCTTTCGGCCTGGCTGTACACAATGCGAGCGCCGGATTGTTTTCGATTGCGCGTGGCGATCGCGCCAATCACGTTGCAGTCGCCGCCGGACCGAGTTCGGTCGAACATGCGGTCATCGAGGCCTGCGGCCTGCTGGCCGACGGCGCCGATAAGGTCCTGCTGGTGTCCTATGACGATCGCCTGCCGCAGGTGTTTGCCGCGTACGAGGATTGCGAGGAGCAGCCGCATGCATGGGCGTGGCTGATGACGCCCTCCGGCGACAACCCGACGCGATTGAGCTGGCGCGCCGCGGCAGACGAGGCGTGTGAGGAATCTTCCTCGATGCCGGCCAGCCTGCAGGTCCTGCGCTTCCACTTGCGCGGTGATCGCGCGCTGGAACGCACCGCCGGGCGTTTGCGCTGGCGCTGGACGACCGGTGGCTGAGGGGCTGTCGCGCTGCTGGCGCGTGGTCGCCACCGGCTTGAGCTTTTCGGTATTTGGCGTCGGCGGCTTGCTGTTGCGCCTGCTGGTTTTCCCGCTGCTGAACGTATTCGTGCGACGGCCGCAGAAGAGAGTCGTGCTGGCGCGCGGCGTGATTCGCATCGCGTTTCGCGCTTTCGTATGGATGATGCAGACGCTCGGCGTGCTGCGCTACGAGATCATTGGCGGGGAACGCCTGCAGCGCGGCGGCTTGCTGATTCTCGCGAATCATCCGAGTCTGATCGATACGGTGTTTTTGATGGCCTTCGTCAAGCGGGCCGACTGCATCGTGAAGGGACGGCTCTGGGACAATCCGTTCACGCGCGGCCCGGTGCAGGCCGCCGGCTACATCAACAACGATGCCGGCCTGGATTTGATCGAAGACTGCATTGCATCGCTTCGTCGGGGAGACAATCTGATCATTTTCCCGGAAGGGACGCGCACGCCGCAGGACGGTGCGATTTCGCTGAAGCGCGGCGCCGCCAATGTCGCGGTGCGCGGCGGCCGCGACGTGACACCCGTTGTCATCCGCTGCGAACCGGCGACGCTGGGCAAGGGAGAAAAATGGTGGCGCGTGCCGCCGCGCCGGGTGCAATTCCGCATCGAAGTGCGCGAAGACATCGCCATCCAGCGATTCACTGTAGACGGCACGGCGGAGACGATCGCAGCGCGGCGCCTGACGGACTATCTGCAACATTACTTTACCGAGGAAGTGCGAGGCCATGCTTGAACAGGAAGTCAAAGAAATGATCATCGATGTGCTGCAGCTGGAAGACATCAGCCCGGCCGATATCAAGACCGATGCGCCCTTGTTCGTCGAGGGCTTGGGACTGGACTCCATCGATGCGCTGGAACTGGGCGTGGCGCTGCAGAAGCGTTACGGCATTTCACTGTCCGCCGAATCGGAAGACACGCGGCGTCACTTTGCCTCGGTGCGTGCACTGGCATCGCTGATCGAAAACAATAGAACGAAGTAAAAGGGAGTGGTAACCATGGTAAGCATCGCCAACATGAGCAAGGACGAGCTCTACAACTGGGTCGTCGATCTGCTTGCGGAAATGTTCGAACTCGACAAGTCGAAGCTGTCGCTACAGTCCAACTTGTATGCGGATTTGGATATCGACAGCATTGATGCCGTCGATCTCGCGGTCAAACTGAAGCAGCTGACCGGCAAGCGCCTGCAGCCGGAAGTCTTCAAAACCATCCGCACCATCGACGACGTCGTCAATGCACTGGTTGGCCTCGCGTCGGAGCAGGCAGCATAAAGCGCTCGGTCATGACCGTGCTGACGGTGGTCATCACGCTGATGTACCCGCTCGCCATCTGGTTCGGCCACGGCCGCATCGAACCGCGCTGGCTGGCCGGCCTCTTGGTGCTGGCCGCACTGACACGTCTGCCTTCGCTGAAGATCAGCGCGGTGGCGCGCTGGTCGGTGGCCGGCGTGCTGTTGCTGGCATTGAGCGCCGTCTGGGCCAATCTGCTGCTGCCGCTGAAGCTGTATCCGGTGCTGGTCAACTGTGCCTTGCTCGCGACCTTCGGTTACAGCTTGCTGAGCCCACCATCGATGATCGAGCGGTTTGCGCGTTTGCGTGAACCTCACCTGCCGCCGGCAGCGATCGGCTACACGCGTCGCGTCACGCAGGTGTGGTGCGCTTTCTTTCTGATCAATGGCGCGATCGCGCTCGGCACCGCACTGTGGGCATCGGAAGCCGTATGGTCGCTCTACACGGGCGTCATTTCCTACCTATTGATGGGCACCTTGTTTGTTGCCGAATTCCTCGTCCGCCTGCGTTTCAAGCGCCTGCATCATGTCTGACTCCCTGGTCGAACTGCTGGATACGGTTGCCTCGCGCGACGCAGACTTCATCGTCGGCCGGCGCGACGGCAAGCCAGTACGCAATGCGGCACTCCTGCAGCGCATCGGCGCCTGGCGCTGTTTGCTGCGTCAGGCATCCGGCCAGCGCTACGCGCTCTATCAGGACGACAGTATCGAATTCGCCGCCGCCATGCTGGGTGCATGGTTGGCGGGCAAGACTGTGTGGCTGACGGCCGATACGCTGCCTGCCACCTGCGCGGCATTGCATTCTTCCGTTGACGGATTCCTTGGCGAATTTCCGCCGCAGTGGGCGCCGTTGGCACCGACCGCCGAAGCAGAGGCCGACAGCCAATTGACCCCGCTCGCGAATGCAGGAAACGATTTCATTGCGCTCGTCGTGCATACGTCCGGCACCACCGGTGCTGCGCAGGCGATACCGAAACGCCTGTCGCAGCTGACGACCGAAGTGGCAACGCTCGAATCCCTGTTCGGCGCGCGCATCGGCCGCGCCGCAATCGTCGCCACTGTATCGCATCATCACATCTACGGCTTCCTGTTCAAGGTATTGTGGCCGCTCGCATCGGGTCGTGCGATTCACGCGCGCATGCAGAGTTTTCCCGAAGAACTGATGCGCATGCTGGCGGAAGAGAAGTGTGCGCTTGTCGCCAGTCCGGCCTACCTGAAACGCTTGCCCGATCATCTGGCATGGTCGCAGGTCAGTACGCAGCTGGTGGCCGTTTTTTCGTCCGGCGGTCCGTTGCCTGCCGAAACGGCGCAAGCGGTTGGCGACTTGTTGCGGCAGACGCCGATCGAAGTCTATGGCAGTTCGGAAACTGGCGGCATCGCTTGGCGCGAACGCGTTGACCTGGCGCGTGATGCATGGCAAGCGATGCCCGGCGTCGCGTGCCGCATCGCAGATGACGGGTCGCTGGAAGTGCGCTCGCCGCATCTCGCTGATAGCAATTGGCTGCGCCTGGCCGACCGCGCGACGACGCATGGCGGTGGCTGCTTTCAATTGCAGGGACGTAGCGACCGCATCGCGAAGATAGAGGAAAAACGGATTTCGCTCGATGCAATCGAAAATTTGCTGCACGCCAGCGAGTTCGTCGATGAAGCGCGCGTGATCGTGCCCGACGACGAGCCCGTGCAGCGCCAGCGCATCGCTGCCTTCATCGTGCCTTCCGCACAAGGCAGCGCAGTGCTGGCAACTGAAGGGAAGCTGGCGTTGAACAATCGGCTGCGTGACGCGCTGCTCGCTTCCGTGGAACCGATCGCCTTGCCGCGCCGCTGGCGTTATCTCGATGCTTTGCCGAGCAACGCGCAGGGCAAGACGACGCATGCATTGCTGATGGCTCTCCTTGATGAACGGCCACGCACGCCGCGAGTTCGTGAGCTGGCACGTGAAGACAATCGCGTTGCGCTT
>DATAHI010000194.1:0-8744 GCA_036263255.1 Oxalicibacterium sp.
ACGGCCTTCATGCAGTTCGGCACCTTCGCCTCGGTGTTCGCGGTGGGCGGCGCCACGCTCACGATCTCGATTCTGATCGGCACCTTCGTCACCACGTGGATGACGGGGCGCATCGCAAAGATGAACGCATCTGCTGTCTTCGTCTCGTTGCTCTTCTGGGCTTGGCTATGGGGTATCTGGGGCATGCTGCTCGGCATTCCGATCGTCGTCATCCTGAAGGTGGTCTCCGAACATGTCGAGGGCATGCAGCAGATTTCGGAGATCCTGGGCGAATAGCATTCGCGCATACTGTTTCCCAGCATTGATGCCGGGTGGCATGCGGGCGTATGATCGGCAAAGTTGGTCCATGGAAGCAGGCGGCATCTCACTTTTATCGAGGAGAACGACATGCAGAATGCTGACGATTTCGGAAAACTGTTGTTGCGCGTGGTGCTCGGCGGATTGATCCTGTTGCACGGCGTGTCAAAGATCGTGGCGGGGCCTGGCTTCGTGATCCAGACTGCGACGAGCGCCGGTTTGCCCGCGGCGATCGGCTATCTGGTGTATCTCGGTGAAGTCGTCGCACCCGTGCTGCTGATTGTCGGCATCTGGGCACGGCTCGCAGCGCTCGTCATCGCCGGCAACATGGTGTTTGCCGTCTACCTGGTGCACATGAAGCAGTTGTTCACGTTGAATGACCAGGGTGGTTGGGCGCTGGAGCTGCAGGGTATGTTCTTCATTACTGCAGTCAGCTTGATTTTCCTGGGCGCGGGCCGCTTCAGCATCGGCGGCCGCGGCGGGCGCTGGAACTGAAGCGCTCGACGTGAAAGGACGGCGCCTGGCCGCCCTTTCACAACGGATGGCCGGTACCTGCGGGTCTGCGCAAAAAAGACGTGGTGTCCGGGGAGGGCAGGGCTGCCGTCGCGGTATAATCGCGGTTTCCGGTTCAACGCGCGAAAGAGCAGCCGATTCCCCTGATTTTTCGCACCTACTTCCATCACACCATGCTGATCTTGCCAGGCTCCAACGCCCTGTCTGCCTTCCGTACCGAACGTCTCCTGCAGCAACTCCAACACATCGATTCGAACATTGCCGGCGTCTCCGGCCGGTATCTGCATTTCATCGACGCCACCGCGCCACTGAGCGACGACGACAAGGCGCGTCTGGACGGCTTGCTGACCTACGGCGAACCTTACGAAGGACCGTTTCATGGCCGGGATGACGCCGAAGAATTCGTCATCATCCCGCGCTTCGGCACGATTTCGCCGTGGGCTAGCAAGGCAACCGACATCGCACACAATTGCGGCATGGCGCACATCCATCGCATCGAGCGTGGCGTGCTGTATGCGGTGCAGATGAAGCATGGCTTGTTTGGCGGCGTGCACAAGCTCTCCACGGAGGCCATCCAAAGCGTGCAAGCCTTGTTGCACGACCGCATGACGGAAGCCGTCTTGCGCAACATGGACGATGCAGCCGGCTTGTTCAGCGAACTGGATGCGAAGCCGCTGGCTTTCGTCGACGTACTCGAAGGTGGCCGCGATGCGCTGCTGCAGGCGAACAGTGAACTCGGCTTGGCGCTGTCGGAAGACGAAATCGAATACTTGCTGAATGCGTTTACCGTTGCCAAACGCAATCCGACCGACGTCGAACTGATGATGTTCGCGCAGGCCAACAGCGAACACTGCCGCCACAAGATCTTCAACGCCGACTGGACGATCGACGGCGAGAAGCAGGACATGTCGCTGTTCGCGATGATCCGCAATACGCACAAGCTGGCGCCGAAAGGCACAGTCGTTGCGTACTCGGATAATTCCTCGGTGATCGAAGGCGCGAACGTGATGCGCTTCTATCCGCGCGGCCGGCAGGCGAACAACGAGTATGCGGAGTCCGAAGAGCTGACCCACATCCTGATGAAGGTCGAGACGCACAATCACCCCACCGCGATTTCACCATTCCCGGGCGCCTCCACCGGTGCCGGCGGCGAGATCCGCGACGAAGGTGCGACTGGCCGCGGTGCGAAACCGAAAGCAGGTCTGTGCGGCTTCACGGTTTCCAACCTGATGCTGCCGGATGCGGTGCAGCCGTGGGAAAACCAGCATGACGTGACGGCGCCGGTCAAGGAAGGCAACGAGCCAGGTAGCTACGGCAAGCCGGATCGCATCGCGTCGCCGTTGCAGATCATGGTCGACGGTCCGATCGGCGCGGCGGCGTTTAACAATGAATTCGGTCGCCCGAATCTCACCGGCTATTTCCGTACCTACGAGCAAAATGTCGGCGGTATTGTGCAGGGCTATCACAAGCCCATCATGATCGCTGGCGGCCTGGGTAATATCGCCGCCAAGCACACGAAGAAACACGATCTCCCCGTCGGCAGCTTGCTGATCCAGCTCGGTGGCCCGGGCATGCGCATCGGCATGGGCGGCGGCGCAGCTTCATCAATGGCGACCGGCACCAACACAGCGGACCTGGATTTCGATTCCGTACAGCGCGGCAACCCTGAAATGGAAAGACGCGCCCAGGAAGTCATCAATGCCTGCTGGGCGATGCAAGACGAGAATCCGGTCCTGTCGATCCATGACGTCGGCGCCGGCGGCCTCTCGAACGCTTTCCCGGAAATTACGAACGATGCCAAGCGCGGCGCGATCTTCGATCTGCGCAAGGTGCCGCTGGAAGAAAGTGGCTTGTCGCCGCGCGAGATCTGGAGCAATGAATCGCAGGAGCGCTATGTGCTTGCGATTGCACCGGAAAGCTTGCCGCTGTTCACCTATCTGTGCGAGCGCGAACGCTGCCTGTTTGCGGTGGTCGGCACGGCTACCGAAGAGCGTCAGCTGAAGGTAATCGATCCCGAGCACGGCAACAACCCGGTCGACATGCCGATGGACGTGCTGCTCGGCAAACCGCCGAAGATGCATCGCGACGTTGCGCACGTGACGCAATCGTTACCTGCGGTCGACCTGACCGGCATCGATCTGCTGGAGGCTTCGGTGCGCGTGTTGCGTCTGCCGACGGTAGCCGACAAATCTTTCCTGATCACGATTGGTGACCGCACGGTCGGCGGCACTTCGGTACGCGACCAGATGGTCGGGCCGTGGCAAGTGCCGGTGGCCGATTGCGCCGTCACGACCATGAGCTTCGAAGGTTATCTCGGCGAAGCGATGGCAATGGGCGAGCGTACGCCGCTGGCTGTCATCAACGCGCCTGCTTCGGGCCGCATGGCGGTCGGCGAAGCATTGACCAACATCGCGGCTGCGCCGATCGAAGAGATCGGCAACATCAAGCTGTCCGCAAACTGGATGGCGGCTTGCGGCCAGCCGGGGCAAGACGCGGCGCTGTTCGACACGGTGAAAGCGGTCGGCATGGAATTGTGCCCGGCGCTGGGCATCAGCATCCCGGTCGGCAAGGATTCGCTGTCGATGCGTACGACCTGGAAGGATGGGGACGAAGACAAGGCCGTCGTCGCGCCTGTGTCGCTGATCGTCTCGGCCTTCGCGCCGGTATATGACGTGCGCAAATCGCTGACGCCGCAGCTGCGTACCGACGTCGGCGAGACGTCGCTGATCCTGATCGATCTCGGCCGCGGCCGCAATCGTCTTGGTGCATCGGCACTGACGCAGGTCATTCAGCAGCTTGGTAACGAAGCGCCGGACGTCGATAGTGCGGAAGACCTGAAAGCCTTCTTCGTCGCGATCCAGCAATTGAACAAGGCTGGCAAGCTGCTGGCTTATCACGATCGTTCGGACGGCGGCCTGTTCGTCACGCTGTGCGAAATGGCTTTTGCCGGTCACGTTGGCCTCGCAGTCAACCTCGATATCCTGACGCTGGAAGGCGAGCATGCCAGCGACGCCGGCGATGCGAAGAACTGGATTGGCCAGGTGGCAGAACGCCGCAACGACTTGACCTTGCGTGCGCTGTTCAACGAAGAACTCGGTGCGGTGATTCAGGTACGTGCGAGCGATCGCGACGACGTAATGAAAGTGCTGCGTGAATACAATCTCGGTGCTTGCAGCCACATCATTGGCAAGCCATGCGATAGCGACATGATCCAGTTTACGCGTGATGCGAAGATTGTTTACACGCAGTCTCGCATCGACCTGCATCGCTTCTGGAGCGAAACTAGCTGGCGCATCGCGCGCCTGCGCGACAACCCGGATTGCGCTGACGCGGAATATGACCGCATCCTCGACAAGCTTGATCCGGGCATCACGCCGGTGCTGACTTTCGATCCACAGGAAGATATTGCCGCTCCTTTCGTCGCCACCGGCAAGAAGCCCCGTGTGGCAATCCTGCGCGAGCAGGGCGTGAACTCGCAGGTGGAAACGGCTTACGTGATGCACAAGTCTGGCTTCACTGCAGTCGACATTCACATGAGCGATCTGATCAGCGGTCGCGCGACGCTGGATGACGTCAAGGGCCTGATCGCCGTCGGCGGCTTCTCATACGGCGACGTGCTGGGAGCGGGCGAGGGCTGGGCCAAGACCATTCTGTTCAACGAACAGCTGTCCGACCAGTTCGAAACCTTCTTCTTCCGCCAGGACACCTTTGCGCTCGGCATCTGCAACGGTTGCCAGATGATGAGCAACCTGAAGTCCATCATCCCGGGTGCCGACGCGTGGCCGAAATTCACGCGCAACAAGGCCGAACAATTCCAGGCGCGCTTTTCAATGGTGGAAGTCTGCAAATCGCCATCGATCTTCTTCAAGGACATGGACGGTTCGCAGGCGCCAATCGCGATCGCGCACGGCGAGGGCTATGCAGACTTTTCTCTGACGGGAGACATCGACAAGGCTGTCGTCGCTATGCGCTTTGTCGACAACAAGGGACAGGCCACCGAAACCTATCCATACAATCCAAACGGTTCACCGCGCGGCATCACGTCGGTCACCACGCCGGACGGGCGTTTCACGGTGCTGATGCCGCACGCCGAGCGCGCGTTCCGCAGCGTGCAGCAGTCCTGGCACCCCGAAAACTGGGGTGAATATTCGCCATGGATGCGTATGTTCCGCAATGCGCGCAAGTGGATAGGCTAAGAGGCAAGGATCTTCGGTAAAAAGGCGGAGCGGCCGAGAGGTGCTTCGCCTTTTTCTTTGGTGACGAAAGCCGCTGCAGAAGCGTATCGCCCCTTTACTCGAGCGAGGGCGATATGACGGGAATAAAAAAGGCGCTCCGAGGAGCGCCTTTTTTGATGGCTGACAGGCTTACTTGATCGTTGCCTTTGCACGCAATTGTTGCTGATACGCCTGCAATTTTTTCTGTTGCAGCGCTTCAATGATTTGCGGTTTCACTTCGTCGAAAGCCGGAATCTTCGCCGGACGCACATCGTCCAGACGGATCACGTGATAGCCGAACTGCGTCTTGACCGGCGTATCGAGCAACTGGCCTTTTTGCATCGAAACCATTGCGTCAGAGAACGGTTTCACGAATGCAGAAGGCGTCGCCCAGTCGAGGTCGCCGCCGTTCTGGGCCGAGCCCGGATCCTTCGAATACTGCTTGGCGAGATCTTCAAACTTCGCGCCGCCTTTCAGCTTGGCGATGATCGATTTCGCATCTTCTTCCTTGTCGACCAGGATGTGACGCACATGGTATTCCTTGTCGCCGGCCTGCGCCTTGTACTTGTCGTACTCGGCTTTTACGTCAGCATCCTTGACCGGATTCTTTTTCAGATAATCAGCGACCAGTGCGCGGATCAGGATCGACTGACGCGCGATGTCGATCTGCGTCTTGACTTCCGGCTTGGTGCTTAGGCCGAGCTTGTCCGCTTCCTGCACCAGGATTTCGCGGTTGATCAGTTCGTCCTTCACCATGTTGCGCAATTCCGGCGTGTCCTGCTGGCCTTGGGCGGTGATCTGCTTGATCATCAGGTCGGCGCGGGAAGAAGGCACCGGCTTGCCGTTGACGACGGCCAGATTCTGGGCCATGGCGGGCAGAGCGGCGGATGCAAGCAATACCACCAGCAAACGAGCGGGTTTCAAGATCATAAAAGTTCCTAAGGGACAAAAAGTTATTGTTGTGTATGACAGGCGTTCGGTCGTGGCGCCTCAGGCTTCGGAGGGCGTCAGGGCGGTAATGGCCAATGCATGGATTTCCGTCTGCATCATGTCACCGAGGGAATCATACACCAGCCGGTGACGGGCGATGCGGCCGCGGTTCTCGAATTTGTCCGAAACGATCCGCAGGCGGAAATGCCCCGCGCCGGAAGCAGCGCCGGCATGGCCGGCATGCAATGCCGATTCGTCTTCCAGCTGGCATTCGATCGGAGCGAAGCTTTCAATCAGGCGTGCGCGAATGCGCGTGATGCGATCGCTCATTGCTGCGGATCCGTCATGTGCTTGGACAACAGCAGGCTCTGCACCACGATGAAAACAAACATCAGTCCCATGCCGCCGAAAAGCTTGAAGTTGACCCAGCTGCTCAGCGAGAAATTGAAGGCGACGTACAGATTCAGCAGCCCCATCGTCACGAAGAAGGCAACCCACGACAGGTTGACCTTGCGCCACATCGGTTCGGGCAAGCCCATCTGCTTTTCCATCATCGCGCGAATCAGGTTCTTCTTCAGCACCACTTGGCTGAACAGCAGCACGGCGGCGAAGCACCAGTACAGGACGGTCGGCTTCCACTTGATGAAGGCTTCGTTATGGAAGTAGATCGTCGCGCCGCCGAAAACGCCGATGATGACCAGTGAAATCCACAGGCTGGTATCGACCTTGCGGCCGCGCGCCAGCACGTAGCCGATCTGCAGGAAAGTGGCGACGATCGCGATTGCGGTGGCGAGCAGAATCGGTGCCTGCGTGGCGCTGACCTGGCCGTCGAACACCAGCATCGACAGGTATTGCTGCGCCAGACCTTGAGCAGTCGCCGCGTGCGCTTCACCCCACTTGAAGACGCTGAAGAAGAGAATGACAGGGAACAGATCGAACAGGAATTTCATGTGCGCGTTTCCACTTATTTCAGTTCCGGCATTGGCGAAAAGCTCAGCGATGCCGAGTTGATGCAATAACGCAAACCGGTTGGCGGCGGACCGTCGTTGAAGACGTGGCCCAGATGCGCATCGCAGACGTTGCAGATGATTTCGGTACGAACCATGCCGTAGCTCAGATCGCGCTTTTCCTTGACCATCGCCGGGTTCAAGGCCTTGAAGTAGCTCGGCCAGCCGCAGCCGGATTCGAATTTCGCATCGGAGGCGAACAGCGGCGTGCCGCAGCATACGCAGGTATAGATGCCGGGCTCGTGGTGATCCCAGTAACGTCCGGTGAAAGGCGCTTCGGTCGCCGCATGGCGCGTCACTTCGTATTGTTCCTCGTCCAGCATCTCGCGCCATTCGGCGTCGCTTTTCACAACTTTTTCGATCATGATGAACAGCTCACTTCCAGGTCGTTGGCCCAGTCGGGCGGTAAGGCGGCGTAGCGCTCGTTTTCAGGCTGCTCGTCGTAAGGCTTTTCCAGTACCTGCAACAGGCGGGCGACTTCGGAAAAATCTTTCTTCTGCGCCTTTTCGATTGCGATCTGAGCAAGATAGTTTCGCAGCACGTATTTCGGATTAACCGAATGCATTGCCATGCGGCGTTCCTCGTCCTCGCTATTCTCCTGCCGCAGCCGTGCGCGGTATTGTAGCGCCCATGCGTCGAAGGCCGCACGATCGATGAACAGGTCGCGCAGCGGCTCGTCCTGCTGGGGATGATCCAGCCGCAATTCGCCGAGCTTGCGGAAGAAGCTTGGGAAATCGACGTGGCTCTCCTGCAGCATCGCAAACATCGCATCCAGCAGCGCGCCGTCTTCGTTCACGGCGGTGCGCAGGCCCAGCTTGGCCCGCATCAGCGCAAGATATTTTTCAGCGAAGGCCGGCTTATAGATACGCAGCGCGGCCTGGACTTCTTCCACTTCGCCGATCAGCGGCAGCATCGCCTGGCCCAGCGCGTAGCAGTTCCATTCCCCGATGCGTGGCTGGTTGCCGTAGGAATAGCGGCCTTGGCTGTCGGTATGGTTGCAGATGTGGCGCGCGTTGAAAGCTTCCATGAACCCGAAGGGGCCGTAATCGAGCGTCAGGCCGAGGATCGACATGTTGTCGGTGTTCATCACGCCATGCATGAAGCCGACCGCTTGCCAGTGTGCGATCAGCTGCGCGGTGCGCAGCGTGACTTCGGTCAGCAAGGCCTTGTACGGCTGCTCGGCCGCACGCAATTGCGGGTAGAAATTGTCGAGCACGTAGTCGGCCAGCACTTTCAGTTGATCCGGCTTGTCGTTGTAAAACCAGTGTTCGAAGGAACCGAAACGAACGAAGGTGGGCGACAAGCGCGTCGCGACTGCAGCCGTTTCGGGCTGCTCGCGCATTACGAGCTGGTCCGAGCCGGTCACGCACAGCGCGCGCGTGGTCGGGATGCCCAGTGCGGCCATCGCTTCCGAACAGAGGAATTCGCGTATCGACGAGCGCAGCACTGCGCGGCCATCGCCCATGCGCGAGTAGGGCGTCAGTCCTGCGCCTTTCAGTTGCAATTCGAGCCGGTGCGGGAAAGCTTCGCCGGGCGCCGGTACGTCGCCAAGCAGAATCGCGCGACCGTCGCCCAGTTGTCCGGCCCAGACGCCAAACTGGTGGCCGGAATAGACTGCGGCCAGTGGTTTCGCTCCTTCGGGAATGCGGTTGCCGGTAAACGTCTGCACGAACTGCTCGGATTGCATGTCCGCCGATGCAAGGCCGATCAGCGATGCCGCCGCCGAGCTGGCGCAGACAAGATAGGGCTCCGGCAGCGGGCTCGGCATCAGGGCGGTGTAATG
>DATAHI010000195.1:0-4038 GCA_036263255.1 Oxalicibacterium sp.
GCGAAAAGAACATACTGTACGCCACAAAAAAACAACGACAGTATCAGGAAGCCGGAGACGATATTCGCACCGAACGGAAACATTAGAAGCGGCAATATTATGGGAAGTGCGATGGAGATACGGAAGAACGTTGAAGGAAGCATTCGGTATTCTTAGTTTAGTACTTGGAAAATTCGATCCCCAGTTTATACTGGAGGCTCTCTCCCAGTCGCGGCCCAATCCCAGGCAATAGCGAACGCAGCGTCTTAGGCGTCTGCCGCAGTTCCGACCGCATCTCCTTCAAGAGCTCCAACGCGGTCTTGTCATCCATTCCCGTTTTCAACGCTTCCCTACAGCGCACAACGAGCATCACGAGGCTGTCGGTGAGAATGTCCAAGCTTTCGCTATCTGTCTCGCGCAGCAGACCGATCAGTTGGTCGTACACCGCCAGCAATTCTCTCAACTCCGAATGCAGCTCCGCCGTTTGCGTCTTGCTCGACGTGCGTTTAGGAACGGGGCGGAACAGCAGGACGTTGCTGCGTTCCGATTTTTTCTCCGACATGATGGTGCTTCGCGTATGGGAACGAGTCCAGTGTACGGTCGGGAAACGATGGGCGTCAACGAGTGACGTCGACATCGTATTTGGCGCGATAAAGAATCAGACGTAAAAAAAGCCGCTGAACTCAGCGGCTTTTTTGTTGGCGAACGGCGGATCATGCAGCTTTTACACTCAATGCACTATCGCGGTTCACCGCGCTCAGCACGGCGCGGAACGAAGCCTTCATGATGTTGCAATCGATGCCGACGCCAAAACGGGTAGGGCCGTTGTTGACGCGCAGCTCGATGTAGCTGGCTGCATTCGCATCCGCACCCGAGCCGATCGCATGCTCGTGGAAATCCATGAACTTGATATCGAGGCCGAGCGCGTCGACAAAAGCGTCGATCGGGCCGTTGCCCTTGCCGCGGACCTTCATCGGCTTGCCGTCTTTTTCGAGATCGACCTCGATTTCGATCACGCCGTCCTTGTCGGTCATCGAATGGCCGCGGTAGTTGTACGGCGACAGCGCATCCACGTATTCCTGCTTGAAGATCTTGTGAATGTCGCCGGCGACGACTTCCTTGCCGGTTTCGTCGGTCACGCGCTGCACGACGCGGCTGAATTCGATCTGCAGGCGGCGCGGCAGCACGAGGCCGAATTCCTGTTCGAGCAGGTAAGCCATGCCGCCCTTGCCGGACTGGCTGTTGACGCGAATGACCGCGTCGTAGCTGCGGCCGAGATCGGCCGGGTCGACCGGCAGGTAAGGCACCTCCCAGATCGCGTCCTTCTGCTGCTTGGCAAAGCCTTTCTTGATTGCGTCCTGATGCGAACCGGAGAACGCGGTGAAGACGAGATCGCCGGCATACGGATGACGCGGGTGCACCGGAATTTGATTGCATTCCTCGACGGTCTGGCGGATCGCGTCGATGTCGGAGAAGTCGAGGCCCGGATCGATGCCTTGCGAATACAAGTTCAGCGCCAGCGTGACGAGATCGACGTTGCCGGTGCGCTCGCCGTTGCCGAACAGGCAGCCTTCGACGCGGTCGGCACCGGCCATCACGCCCAGCTCGGCGGCGGCGACAGCGCAGCCGCGGTCATTGTGTGGGTGCAGGCTGATAATGATGGAATCGCGGCGCGCGATATTTCGGTGCATCCACTCGACCTGGTCGGCGTAGACGTTCGGCGTGCTGACTTCGACGGTACCCGGCAGGTTGACGATCATCTTGCGTTCCGGCGTCGGGCCCCATGCTTCGGAAACGGCGTCGACCACTTCCTTCGCGAATTCGAGTTCGGTCATGCTGAAAGCTTCCGGCGAGTACTGGTAGACCCATTCGGTTTCCGGATGCGCGTCGGTCAATTGCTTGACCAGCTTGGTGCCGTTGACGGCGAGCGCCTTCACTTCTTCCTTCGTCATGTTGAACATGATTTTGCGGAAGGACGGTGCGGTAGCGTTGTACATGTGGACGATTGCGCGGCGCGCGCCGGCAACGGAATCGACGGTGCGGCGGATCAGGTCTTCGCGCGCCTGCGTCAGCACTTCGATCGTGACGTCGTCGGGAATGCGTTTCTCGTCGATCAGCTTCCGGCAGAAATCGAAGTCGGTCTGCGAGGCCGACGGGAAGGCCACTTCGATTTCCTTCAGGCCGATCTGCACCAGCATTTCAAAGAAGCGCAGCTTCTTGGCTGAATCCATCGGATCGATCAGCGCCTGGTTGCCATCACGCAGGTCGGTGCTCATCCAGATCGGCGGTTTGGCGATGGTCTTGTTCGGCCAGGTGCGATCCTTCAGATTGATGGGTGGGAAAGCAGCGTATTTGGTGTTCGGATTCTTCAGCATCATGATGTGCATCCTTATTCTTCAAAGCCACGGCATTCGCCGCGAGATAAATGTCGTCAGGTGTGGCGAAGAGGCTACCTGACTGCCACGTGCGCTAGGCCAGGTAACCGATCGGTAGCGATAGCAGCTTTAGCGTACGGGCGTGCGTCATCCCGGCGATCACATCGGTGTCGATGCATATGGCTTGGATGGATTTGACGTACATGACAATAAACTCACAAATTGCTGCGCCCGGTAAGGCAGGAAAAACGGAAAGCGACGAAAACGGCGGTGCTGCGGACAGCGGGGAACGCGACTTAGCGTAGTCGTAGCGATAGCGGCATCGCTAGAGCGAAGCGCAGGGAGGAGGCAGCAATGTGCAAGGCGGAGAACATGCAAGCACTGTAGGGGAAAGCGGCGGTTCTTGTCAAGTTTCGCAGGCAAAGCGCCTAGTTGTCCTGGCCGGCAGTGCCGGGGACGGACTGGCTCCATGGTCCGGAGGAGCCGTCGTAGAGTCGACGGCAGGCTGCGCCGATCAGCATGGCGCCGCGACGGCTGGTGATGTTGGCCGTCTTGTCCGTCATGCATTCTGTGCCGCTGTTGTATGAAGAGGAAAACAATCCGCGACCCGAGCCCTGGTTCACCTCGCCCAGCCCGACCGGATAAGCCTGTTTGCACAGCTGATATGCCGCAGTGACTTCCAGCTCGTTCTGCGCGCCGGGCATCCTGTCGAGGATGCAGGTCGCATAGTTATCGGCTTGTGCAATGAGCGGCAAAAAGACGAGGAGGGACAGCAGGTGTGAGGGTTTCATATCGGCCTTAAGTGGAAGCGCGAGGCAGCCGGCAAGGCGCAGTCGCAGTGAGGCGACTGCGGCTTGCGGAATCAGCAGCGCCCTTTCTTGGCTTGCCCCGGCGGGCAGTGCCAGCCGTGATCATCGTCGTCGTCACGGTCGTGATGGCGGTGGCGACCGCGATAGTGCTCGTCTTCACGCCAGCCGCCGCGATAGAGACGCCATTCGCCGCCTTCATGGCGCCATTCGGACGGCGCGTAGATGTAGCCGACACGTTCGCGCTCCCAGTGGCCAGCCACCCAGACGTGTTTGTGGTGCTTCCAGTCCCAATAACCGGGTGCCCAGACGTAGCCGGGGCGCGGAGCCGGCATCGGTTCGTAGCGCACCGGCGGCGGTTCGGTACCGATGTTCAGGTTGATGCTGACCTGGGCACTTGCGTGCAAGGGCGCCAACGCCGAGAGGCCGAGAGCGCAGGCAGCCAGTAGAGGAGCAAATCGGATCATGTGCAATCTCAAGAATAGTGGGAAAGGCAATATTGCATACGCACAAGCATTTTGCAATTGAAGTCGCAGGCGGAGAGGAATCGGCGCAACGTCGAACTGTCGTGAGGCGCCGCTAGGCCGCGTTCTGCATCGCGCTACCGGATTCGCCAAAGGCGATCGCCGAAACGACCACGTTCATGACGGTGTCGCGGAAGATGCGACTGCCGGCATCGTTCCCGGCGGCGCCCGCTGCAACCATCAGTGGCAGCAGATGGTCGGGATGTGGCTGTACCTCACGGGCATGCGGCGCCTGTTGCCAGTGCTGCAGCAAGTCATTGCGTTCTTGTTCCGGCTGTTGTGCCATCTGGGCGAGCCAGTCGTCGAAGCGTTCCGAAGCGGCATGGAAGGCGGGCGTGAAACCGCGCATGTTGT
>DATAHI010000196.1:0-2811 GCA_036263255.1 Oxalicibacterium sp.
GAAACTCACGGTGCCGCGTGTCGTGTTGCCTTGTGTCGGCTCCAGAGTGGCGACGGCGATATGGGGCGAACCGACGCTGGCACAGCCGGCAAGCACCGCGGTACAAAACAGGGAAAGCGGCAGAGTGCGCGTGATCGATAGGTGCATGACGGTCTCCTCTTCAATGTGTATCGCTCAGACCCGCCGCCGGCGGCTTTGTTCGCTTTTTACTGCCCGCCGGAACTATCAGGCGTCGCGGGAAGCGTATCCGCCGCGATATCGATCAGGCTGAACAGCATTTCCGCCTGCACCGGCTTGACCAGATGATGCGCAAAACCGGCTGCCTTGCTTTTCAGCTTGTCCGAAGCCTGGCCGTAACCGCTCAGGGCGATCAGACGGCAAGGCTTTTCGCCCAGCTGCGCGCGCAATCTTTCTGCCAGTTCGTAGCCGTCGATGAGCGGCAAGCCGATATCCAGTATGGCGGCCTGCGGCGCGAACTGCGCTGCGGCAGCAAGCGCGACAAGCGGCTCGTTGAAGACCTGCACGATGTGGCCCTGCTTTTCGAGGAGCTGCCCGAGTGCCGTTGCAGCATCCTCGTTGTCGTCGACGATCATCACGCGGCAGCCATCGGTATGCGAGCTTGTCGCCAGCGCGTCTGCACGGGTTTCTTCTTCGTGCGGCTGAAGCTCGCCGAGCGACAGGCACACGGTGAATTCACTGCCGGCGTCTTTGCCGGCACTTTTCGCCTCGACAGTACCGCCGTGCATCTCGACGAGATTCTTCACCAGCGCGAGACCGATGCCGAGACCACCTTCCGATCGATCGATGCCGCGTTCGCCCTGATAGAACAGGTCGAAAATGCGCGGCAGCATGTCGGGCGCAATGCCGATGCCATTGTCCTTGACGCTGATTGCGACCTTGCCGTCCTGGGCGCTCACGCTGAGTACGATTTCTCCGCCGACTGGCGTGTAGCGCGCAGCATTGGTCAACAGATTGGACACCACTTGGGCCAGTCGCACCGAATCCCCGTCCACATGCAGCGAGTGGCCGACACGCGTGACGAGACGATGGCGGCGCTGTTCGAGCAGCGGACTTGCCATCTCGATCGCCTTTGCGACGACGTGTGCGACATCGACACGCTCCATCTTCAGGTCGATCTTGCCGCGCGTGAGACGCGCGATATCGAGCAGGTCGTCCACCAACCGCACCAGGTGATCGACCTGGCGGCGGATCAGATGCTGTTCGCGTTCGGTACTCGTATCTCCGCGCAGGCGCATCAGCTCCAATGCCGTGACGATCGGCGACAGCGGATTGCGCAGCTCGTGGCCGAGCATTGCGAGAAATTCATCCTTCGCGCGATTGGCGCGGGTCAATTCTGCCAGCAGCAGCTCGCGTTCGCGCGAGGCCTGTTCAAGCGCCTTGCGCGCCAGCACATGCTCCGTGATGTCATGCGCGATGAGGATCACGCCATTGTCATTGGCCTGTTCGGCAGGCAGCGGTTCCATGCCGAAGGTAAAGAAGCGTTCGACCGAAGACGCATCGTCGCGCTCGACCGACAACGGAAATTCTTCGACGATCCGCGTTTCTCCGCTCGCAAGAACGTGCTCCAGTCCGCGCATGATCTTGCTGTGGCGCAGTTCGGGGAAGGCTTGCCTGAAGCTGCGGCCTTCCAGATCCTCGCGGCTCATCAATTCGCAATAACGGCGGTTGGCTACCTGGAAAACGAGCTCGGGGCCGAGCAGCAACGCTGCCGCTACCGGCGCATGGCGCAGCATGTTGTCGCGCTGCTGCAATGCCTGATCCCGTTCGTGGCGCGCAGTCGCATCACGCGTGAGGCAGCGCGTGTACAGAAGCTCGCCATCCTTGAAGTAGCCATTCGAACTGATGGACACGTGTTTGATCGAGCCGTCCTTGCAAAGCAGGCGGGCCGGTTCGTCGCGCAGCGTTTCACCGCGTTTCAGGCGCCTTAGAATTCGATCAATGACGGGGCGGTCAACGTGGAAGTCGGCGATATGCCGGCCGATATACTCGTCCCAGTCATAGCCCAGCATGTGCAGTTCGGCCTTGTTGGCCCACAGGATGATGCCGTCGCTGCCAACCTGGTGCAGGCCGTCTGCCGCGTTCTCGATGAAGTCCGCAAATTCCTGTTTCTTGTCGCGCAAACTGCGTTCCGCCACGCGGCGCTGACGGACTTCGAATTCCAGCGCCCGCGCCTTTTGTTCCAGCGAGACGATCCGGCGCTGTGCATCGGCGCCGGGCAAGGCAGGGCTGAGATGATCGCCCGAGCAGGTGCGATCGTGCTCATGGCATACATGCTCGAAGCGGAGCGCAAATTCCGCCGTAGGGAAGAGATTCCAGTGATAGCCGCACAGCAGCGAGAAGCGATTGGTTTCTGCCAGCTTGTTCCACAGTTGCTCGAGCTGGATCGCCGCTTCGTACAAGCCGTCCGCGCACAACAGGGCCACCATCTCGCCGAATGCATGCACGCTTTGGCCTCCTGCGCATGCGTTGCGCACGACTTCGCCGACGCTTTCGTCGAAGAGACGTTCATCGGGCCATCCATCGCGCATGAAGCGCGACAGCGTTTCGGCGGCGTCGAGGGCAATCAGGCGGCGTGGCTTTCCGTTACGCGACCGATGTTCGATGTCATGCAGGTGTTGGGGTGTGGCAATGAGAATCGCGACGGACGCCCCTGTCAGGAAGTCCGCCACTTTCTCGATCAGCGCTGCATCTTCGTCATAGAAGTGCACCGCATGAACGGTCTGCGGCGACGAAAGTACGGTGTCGCGTGGCGGATTCATGGGCTTCCAATTTTGGAGGGGATTCGAGATG
>DATAHI010000197.1:0-31992 GCA_036263255.1 Oxalicibacterium sp.
GCTCTGCTTCCCAGCGTACGATCTGCGCACACACTTTTTGCAGCACCAGCTTGCCGAGTTCGACGATCATGCCGGTCTCTTCCGCCAGCGGGATAAAGCGGTCGGGTGGAATCAGGCCGCGTTCGGGGTGCATCCAGCGCACCAGCGCTTCCATGCCGACCAGCGTGCCGTCATGCGTATCGACCCGCGGCTGATAATAGACCACGAAGTGATCCTCGCGAAGCGCCCGCGCCAATTGCCGTTCGTTATCCAACCGTTTCTCGATTTCGTCGTACAGCGTGTTGTCATAGAAGCGGTGGGTGTTCTTGCCATCGGCCTTGGCGGCGTACATCGCGATGTCGGCGTTCTTCAGCAACGTCTCGGCATCGCGTCCGTCCGCGGGAAACATGCTGACGCCGATCGATACATTGACGTTCAGCAGGCGGTTCTGGATTTCGAACGGTTCGGCAAAGGTCGCCATGACGCGCTGCGCGATGGAAGATACGTCGTCCTGCCGCGATATCGACGGCACGATGAGCGTGAATTCGTCGCCGCCCAGGCGAGCGACGCTGTCGCCGGGCCGCAGTGCGGACTGAAGACGCCGCGCTGCGGTCTGCAGCAAGCGATCGCCTGCGGAATGGCCCAGCGTGTCGTTGATGTTCTTGAAATCGTCCATGTCGATGAACAGCACCGCCAGCGATTGTTGCTTCTCTGCCGCAATCGCCATGGAGGCTGGTAGATGCTGCATCAACCAGTGACGATTGGGCAGACCGGTCAGCGTATCGCTGGTGGCCAGGCGGCTCAGTTCGCGTTCGTGTTCCTTTTGATCGCTGATGTCACGCAAGGTCACGGCCAGCCCGTCTTCGGAGCGCGCCATGCGCATGTGCAGCCACGCCTGTCGTTCGCCGAGCGGTCCTGTCAGTTCGATATCGTCTTCCTGGTAGCCGCGTTCCAGCGCGAGTCCCGAGTGGCGCATCAGCGCGACAAGACCGGGCTGCAATGCCGCCACGCCGGATAGATGGGTCTGCAGCAGCATCGTTTTCGTGATGCCGAGAAGACTGGCGCCACGCTCGTTGCAATCGACGATCTCGAAATCGACGACATTGCCGGTTGCGTCTGCGACCGGGCGCCACATGTAGTACCCGTCATTGCCGAATTCCGTTGCGATGCGATAGGTGTTGCGAACGGCTTCCAGACGATGCGTTTTCCATGCCAGTCGCAGCGACAGCACCACCGCAATCACGGTAAAGAGAAGAAGAAAGACCGTTCCTGCAATGCCGGCGGCACGCATCGTCTTGCTGTGTGCGGTGTAATGCGCAAGCGCAGCGTCCTGCTCCATGCCGACCACCGCCAGAAACGGGTAGCTGTCCAGCGGTTGCGCCGCGACGTAGCGCGATTTGCCGTCGCGGAACCAGCGTTTGCCCGGGAGCAGTGTCGCGGTAGTGCCGGAGGGCGGCATGCGGAACAGCGGTGAATCGTTCCATGTGATGCCGTCGTTTTCACGGACGGCGTGAACGACGCCATCCTGTCCGGCCAGCGCCTGGAAGCCATCCTGTCCGAGCATGGGACTGTTCGCGGTGGAAAAGAAGTATTCCGGCGCGACCGAGGCCACGATCATGCCGGCAAAGCGACCTTCGGCATCGTTGATGCGCCTCGTCATCCGAATGATCGTTTGCCCGGATATCTTTCCGTGCATCGGCGTGCCGATCCTTAATTCATCGGAGGGATTGCTCGCGTGATACTGAAATGCGTCCGTGTCCTGCCACGAGATGTTCTGCCGCAGCGGAAACGTGCTCGTGACCGGTACGCCGTCGCGATCGACGATGGTGACGGCGGCCGAATGCGGAAAGCTGAAAACGTTTCCTCGCTGCAGATTCTCCAGCCGGTATTTGCCGTTCGCATGTGTCCAGTCATAGCGAAGTTGCAGCGTCAGCTGATCGATCCGTTCGATCGTTCGCGTCAGGTATTCCGCATAGGAGCTGGAAAGCGAGGCGACATCCATCATCGCTTCCTTTTCGAGCGATGCCTTTTCGCTGTCGAGCTCCGAGACGATTCCGATCCAGAGCAGTGCGCCGAGCACGACGGACAGCAGCGGCCAGCCGAGAACGATATGCAGATGGCGCGCGGCGAAGGCCGCGCTGATCGCTCCTTGCGTATCGGGGTGGTTGGAAACGGGAACATGGCCGCGGGATAGCGGGCCGAAAATCTTTTTCAGTGTGTTCATTTCACGTGAGGAATGCGCCGCACTGCTCTACGCGCGGCATCGGTCTGGCAATGGACAAGATCTATGGCGCGGCGATCAGCGGCGTGTGCCCGATCGCAACCGCCGGAAGCGACTGCGTCGCATGCGGCATGGCCGCCGCGCCGCCATGCAGACGGAACACGCCGACCAGTTGCGCGAGCTCGTCGGCCTGTTCGCGCAGCGAGACGGCCGCGGCAGCCGCTTCTTCGACCAGCGCCGCGTTCTGCTGCGTGACCTGATCCATCTGCGCCACCGCCTGGTTGACCTGCTCGATGCCGGCGCGCTGTTCTTCGGATGCCATCGAGATATCGTTCATGATTTCCGTCACGCGCGTCACGCCGGAAACGACGTCATTCATGGTGGCGCCCGCCCTGTTCACCAGCGCGCTGCCGCTCGCGATGCGATCCACCGAATCGGTGATCAGTGTCTTAATGTCTTTTGCCGCAGCCGCCGAACGTTGCGCGAGATTGCGCACTTCCGTCGCCACCACGGCAAATCCGCGACCCTGCTCGCCGGCGCGCGCAGCTTCGACCGCTGCGTTGAGCGCCAGGATATTGGTCTGAAACGCAATGCTGTCGATGACGCTGATGATGTCGACAATCTTTGCGGAAGAAGCATTGATCGATTCCATTGTCTCGACGACTTGCGCCACGATTTCGCCGCCGTGGGAAGCGACGTCGGATGCAGATCGCGCCAGTTCGTTGGCGCTGCGTGCGTTGTCGGCATTCTGTCTTACCGCGGCGGTCAGCTCCTCCATCGAGGAAGCGGTTTCCTCGAGGGACGACGCCTGTTCTTCCGTGCGCGAGGAAAGATCCAGGTTGCCGGAAGCGATCTGACCGGAGGCGGTGACGATCGTTTCCGTGCCGGTACGGACGCGGGCCACGATGCGCACCAGGTTGTCGTTCATGTTCTTCAGCGCCTGCAGCAGGAGGCCGGTTTCGTCGCTGCTGCGTACGGTGATGGCGCTGGTGAGATCGCCGGACGCAACGGTTTGTGCCACGCGCATCGCTTCCCTGATCGGGCGAACGATGGAGCGCGTGATCAGCCAGGCGATGAGAACGCCGATCAACAGGGCCGCAGTCGAAATGGCCAGCATTGCCCGGTGTGCCGTGGTGTACCTGTCCAGTGCAAGCGCCGCTTCGCGTTCGTTTGCCTTCTTCTGCAGGTCGATGCCGGATTGCAGCGCATCCTGCCAGTTTTCGGTGAGCGGCTCCGCCTGATGCATCAGCACGGCGGTTGCCTCTTCATCGGCGTTACGCCGTGCCAGTTCGATAACCTGATCATTTGCCACCGTTGCCGCTGCCTGCTTCTGCTTCACCTTGTCGAGAATCGCTTGCGCCTCCTCGCTTTCCGGTTCCTTCGACAGGACCGCAAACGCTTCGTCGTAGTGTTTTCTTGCATCGACGATTTTCGCGGCTTCGTTCGCGATGTCGGCCTCGCTTTGCGACAGCACCAGCGTGCCGAGCGTGCGCGATACGATGTGGACCGACTTGGCCATCTCCTGCAGCAATTCCATCTTGCGCAAATTGGTTTCGATGATGGTATCCAGGCTGTCCTGGATGCGGCCCATGCTGACCAGCGCCGTGGTGGTGATCGACAGCATCAGAACGAGAACGGTCAGAAAACCGACTCCCAAACGGACACCGAGATTGAGGTTGGCAAATTTCATCGGCGAATCTCCCCTGTAGAAGCATCAGTAGACGCCGCGCGCAAAATCGCGGGCGCTTAGTCCAATCAATTTGTCGTACTTGATAGGAAGATGCTATCGTGCGCGAACGGCTTCGCCGGGAAAGTCGGGCAATGCTGATTTTCTTGTAGGGATTTCCTGATAACGCGACGTGGCGTGCCGGCCGCTATTCGATCAGCCGGTGGGAGAGGGCGTAGCGCACCAGTTGCGCATTGTTCTCGCAGCCCATTTTTTCCATCAGCCTCGCCTTGTGCGTGCTGACGGTTTTGTTGCTGATCGCAAGTTCGGCGGCGATGTCGTTGACGCTTCGACCACGCACCAGCAACTGGAAGATATCGAATTCGCGGGTGGAGAGCCGCTCGTGCGGCAACTCGGCTTTCCTGTCCAGATTGAAAACCATTTGTTCGGCCAGCCGCGGGTCCATGAAGCGTCCGCCGGTGCCGACCTTGTGAACGGCGGCGATCAGTGTCTGCGGGTCGCTGTCCTTGGTCAGATACCCCGCGGCACCGGCATCCAGCGCGCGGCGCGCCACCTGCACGTCGTTGTGCATGCTCAGCACGAGGATGCGCGGCGCATCGGCTTGCGCGCAGATATGTTGAATCAGGTTGGCGCCGCTGACGCCGGGCATCGACATATCGAGCAGCACCATGTCGACTTCCGTACGGCGCAGAAGGTCGAATACCTGTGCGCCGGTCGATGCTTCGGCAACGACTTCGAGTCCGCCCACCGAAGTGAACAGCTGCTTCAGGCCTTCACGCATCAACGCGTGGTCGTCGGCAATCAGGATGCGCATCATGTCAGGCCGCCACCGGAATGTGGACGCGAACGGTCGTGCCTTCGCCGGGAACGCTGCTGATGTCGCTTGCGCCGCCGAGCACAAGCGCGCGTTCCCGAATGCCGATCAGGCCGAAGCGCTGTGTTTTTGTGCAAGCGGGGTTAAACCCTTTACCGTTGTCGGCGACTTCGAGAAAACATTCGTCGCCGTGCTGCCACAGGGCCATGTGAACTTCAGTGGCCTCTGCGTGGCGCGCGATGTTGCGCAGCGATTCCTGCGCAATGCGGAAGATCGCGGTCGCACTGCGCTCGCTCAATTCGAAGCTGCCGCGGTCCACGCGAAGAATGCAGGGGACGCGCCGGTGCGAGATGAAGTCGTCGGCCAGCCATTGCAGGGCAGACAGGATGCCCATGTCGAGCGCCGCCGGGCGTAGCGTTGTAATGACGTGTCGCACCATATCGATCGCGGCATCGACTAGCCCGGTCATCACGGTAGTTCTTTCCGCCATGTCGTTCATGGAGGTAGCGAATTTCGACATGAAAATCTGCATGCGCAGCGCCGATAGATGCTGTGCCAGCTCGTCATGCAGTTCGCGGGCCAGATGCTTACGCTCCTCTTCGCGCACGGTCTCGCTGCGATCTGCCAGTTGCCGCAGCAATGCCTGCGATTCCTTCAGGCGCAGTTCGGTTTCCTTGATCGACGTGATGTTGCGGCTGATGGCCAGCACGCTTTCCGTTTCGCCCAGCGCATTGCGCTCCGCCACCATGTGGACCGCGAAGTGAATCATGCTACCGTCGGGACGCGTCCAAGTCCCCTCGAGTTCGGCGCGCTGACCGGTCTCCAGCACGCGTCGCACGACATCGCGGTACTCGTCGACGGGAATATCGGCACGCCAGGATTGCGCCAGGTCGACATCGACCACGTCCTCGAAGCGCATGCCCATGGCGCGCGTCTGCGCCGGATTCACGTACACCCGCCGGCAATGCCGGTCGTAGCGGATGACGCCATCAGGGGAATTCTCGGCCAGCGTGCGGAATTCCTGTTCGCGCTTGCGCAGCAGGGTTTCCGCCTTGCGCTCGGCAGTGATGTCGGCGGTGATGCCGACGTACCGCTCGACGCGGCCGTTTTCCTCGATCACCGGCCGGCCGACGCCGCGCAGGTGGCGAACGTCGTCGCCCGGCAGAATGATCCGGTACTCGCATTCGAAGCGCGCCTCCCGCGCGAATGCGTCGTCCACGATCTCGCGGACGTAAGCACGGTCGTCCGGATGCACGCGTTGCACAAAGAGTTCGAACTTCGGCGTATCGACGCCAGGTTCGCAACCGAATATCCGATAGTGTTCGTCGGACCAGATCAGCTCCCGCGAGCGCAGGTTGATCTGCCAGCTGCCGGTGTGGCTGATTTTCTGGCCCTCGGCAAGGAAAGTCTCGGTAAACCGGAGGCGGTCGTGCATGCTTTCGCGTTCCGACATTTCATGCCGAAGCCGGGCATTTGTCTTTTGCAGTTCCTCGACCGCCGTGCTCAGTTTGGCGCCGCTTTGCCGGGCCGCCCGTACCGCAGATTTCTGTGCCGCCGCAAGTCCGCCGACAAAGAGTGCCGTGACGACGAAGAACACTGTTCTGAACGCCTCGGTTTCAGAAATCGCGAACGAGTAATAGGGATGGATGAAAAAGTAATCGAAGGTAAGGAAGGACAGTCCGATGGATAGCAGTGCCGGACCGGTGCCGCCGAACCATGCGCTCAGCATGACGGCGCACAGGAAAAGCGACGAAGGCGCGGCGGCGTAGTGCCGCTGCATCCTGTTCAGCAGAAAATAGGCGATGAATACGGTCACCACGGCCGCACCATAACGCAGCAGGGGCGGCCGCATACCAATGGCAAAGGAATTGGACACGGGTCGAAACGTTTTGTCGGCGGGGAGCCGCTTTTTTATCAGGCGTCGTTGAAGGTGCAAGTATAGAGCGCATGGATACGCGATGCGTCAGTGTGCCAACAATAGTGTGGGTATCCACAACAGATCATGGGGGCGATTGGGACTGGGCCGTGGTGTGTATTGCAACATGTCGCTCGGATTGCGAGCCGTGGTGCTTGGCGAATACCCAGGTGAATTCAGCGCCGAGCAAAAAAATCTGCGCCGAATAATAGACCCACGCAAGCAGCACGACCAGTGAGCCGGCAGCGCCGAAGCCCGAGGCCATGTTGGTCGTGCCCAGGTAGATGCCGATTGCCGATTTACCTATCGTGAACAGCAGCGCCGTGACGATCGCGCCGACCCAGACGTCGCGCCACGGGATGCGGGTCGAGGGCATGAACTTGTAGATCATCGCAAACAGCCCGGTAATCACTCCGAAGGACACCACGAAGTTCAGCGCCTCCAGCACGATGGTCCAGCCGCCCAGCATGCCGGACCACCATTTGGCGAACGCGGCCAGCGCCGCACTCAAAATCAAGGACACCATCAACATGAAACCGAGTCCCAGCACCATGCCGAAGGACAGCAGGCGCTTGAAGATCAGCGCACGCAGACCGCCTTTCTTTTTTACTTCCACTTTCCAGATGCGATCGAGTGCGCTCTGCAGTTCCCCGAATACGGCGGAGGCGCCGATCAGCAGCGTGACGATACCCACGGCCGCTGCAATCACGCCTTGCCCCGGCTGGCTGGCCGATTTCAACACGGATTCCACGGCGGTCGCCGCGGTATCGCCGACCAGATCGTGCAACTGCGCGACGATCTCTCCCTGCGCTGCCTCATGCCCGAAGAAGAAGCCGGCGATGGCGATCACGATGACCAGCATCGGCGCCAGCGAAAAGATGGTGTAGTAGGCGAGTGCGGCGCCCATGCTGGGCGCGAAGTCGTCGATCCAGGCGGCGATCGCGCTTTTGCTGAGTCTCCATGCCTGGCGCAGACGGGTTTTCACGAGAGTGTGCATGGGCTGTCCTTGTCGTTTCGGCGTACGGTGCACGTGTTACCGATCGGCTGCTATGCTTGCGCATCCTGTCATCGATGCGCCATGCCGCCACGCCATCATCATCACGTCTATGTCGTCGAGCTTTCGCCCGACGTGCTGTACGAAGCGCGCTTTCGCAAGGCCAATCCCGGCTACGTGCCAGGCAAGCCGTGCGTCTACGTCGGCATGACGGGCCTCGATCCCGACCTGCGTTTCGACAAGCACAAGGCCGGCATTCAGAGCAATCGCTACGTGTTCGAGTACGGCCTGCGCCTGCTGCCCGAACTTTATGCGGTCTACAACCCCATGCCCTATCAGGCCGCATGCGAGATGGAGGTCGAACTTGCCATCGCGCTGCGCGAAGCCGGCTACGGCGTATGGCAGGCCTGATCGCGGCCGACCTCAGCCCGTGCCTTGCGCGAATCGCTCCAGCACGGCCGGCACCTCGTCGGCAATTTCACGTGCCAGATAACCGATCGCGCCGATGCGCCGCCCCAGCCGCTGGCCGGCCTGCGCATGCAGCCACACGCCCCATGCCGTCGCCTGTTCGACCGATGCACCGCGCGCGGCCAGACCGGCGATAAGCCCCGCCAGCACATCGCCGGAGCCTGATGTGGCAAGCCCTGGGTTGTCGCCCTCATGCCGCCATGCGATACCGCTCGGCGCCGCGATGAAGGTGGTGCCGCCTTTCAGCGCGACGACCGCATTCCAGTTCTTTGCTGCGTCGCGCGCGGCACTGCCGGCCTCGCTGCGGATCGCATGCTTTTCCTCGCCCAGCAGATGCGCCATTTCACCGGCATGTGGCGTCAGCACCAGATGCGTTTCACCGATGTTTTCCGCATCTTCCTGATAGGCCTGACTACCGCGCACGACACTCATTGCACAAGCGTCCAGTATCACCGGCTTGTCTTCGAACTTCGGCAGCAGTGCATGCGTGAAGGCGCAGGCAGCGGGCTCGTCGAGCATGCCGGGACCGATCAGTACCGCGCCGACCCTGGCGGCCAGCGGATCGAACGATTCGGCGGCGCAAGGCGCGATGTTGCCGTTCTCCGTTTCCGCCAGCGCAATGACGCGCGCCTCTGGTATCGCGGCGGCCAGCTGCGACGCGATCGAGGCGCCGCAGCCGATCGTCAGCTTGCCGGCGCCCGCGCGCAAGGCGGCAATCGCGGCCAGTAGCACCGCGCCCGGGGTTTCGCGTGAGCCGCCGATTACCAGCACCTGGCCGCGCGCTTCCTTATCGTCATCCGCCGCATGCACCGGCAGCGGCCAGCCGCTCAGCAGTGCGGCGTCGAGATTTTTCGGTGTCTGCAGATCGTCGTTCATCGCGTGTCAGGGTTTGGGCGCAGCGGAAATATCCGGCGCAGTGGTGACCGGTGCGCCGGATTCGAGCAGCGGTGCGACGAAGTTGACCATTTCCAGTTCCAGTTGACCGAACTTGCCGACCGAAGGATTCAGGCGATACGAGGTGACGGAGCAGTTCGGTACGTCGCTGATACGATCGATGTCCAGGATCTTTTCCTCATCCAGGTGCTCAAGCAGATAGCGAAAGCAGTTGACGATGACCTGATGCCCTACGATCAGTACGCGCTCGTCCGGGTATTCGCGCGTGATGGTATCCAGCACGTTGCGCAGGCGCAGGATGACGTCGCACCAGCTTTCGCCGCCTGGCGGGCGGAAATAGAATTTGCCGACATGCTGGCGCTGTTCGTGCAATTCCGGATGCTTCAGCGCGATGCCGTGCCGCGTCAGGCGATCCAGCACGCCGAATTCCTTTTCGCGCAGGCGCTCGTCGCACAGGAAAGTGTGGATGTGTTCGTGATCGCGTATGCCTTCGACGATGATGTCGGCCGTGTGGCGCGCACGCAGGTAGGGCGAGGTCAGCACCACGGTCGGCTGCTGTGATTTTGGCAGTTCGCAGAACCAGCGGCCCAGTGCCTGTGCCTGCTGCTGTCCCAGCGCAGACAGCGGCACGTCGATGTCGCGTTCGGCGATGTCGATCAGCGCGACACCATTGGCTTCCGCGATGTCGCGGGCGACATTGCCGGCGCTCTGTCCGTGACGTACCAGCCAGATGCGCTCAGGCCATTTATGACTTGCCATGCGTGCGATGCTCCCTTCGCGAATGCTCCGGCTGCACATGATGCGCTGCCGGAAAAGAGGAATCTGTACGAAAGCCCGCATTCCTTCGGGCCGTACCGCGTTCGATGCATTCCTGCACCAGGCGTTCCATCGTGTCGCAGCCCGCAGCGCGCTTCCTACAGGCTCACGCTGCGCACCCCTTCCATCGTCTGCAGGCGGCTGACGACATCGAGCATCGCGTCCTTCGGCATGCTGCGCAGGAAGGTGATATCGATCTGGTCGCTCGCCGGCGTATCGCCCAGCGTCAAGGTCATCTTTTGCACGTTGATGCCGACCGCTTCCAGTTCGCTCTGCACGCGCAGCAGCGAAACGTATTGCCGGTCGACCAGCACACTGAGACGCTTGATGCGGTCGCGGCGGAACAGGCGCCGTTCGATCGGCCGCACGCCGGCAAGCACCAGCACGACCAGTACGGTTGCCGTGATGGCGGCAAGGTACAGGCCGCCGCCGACGGCCAGGCCGATGCCGGCGACCGTCCACAGGCTTGCCGCCGTGGTCAGGCCGCGTATGACTTCCTGCCGCAGAAACAGAATGGTGCCGGCGCCGAGGAAACCGATGCCGCTGACGACTTGCGCCGCCACGCGCGAGGGGTCGAGCGTAACGTTCGGCGTGCCGAGAATATCGGCGAAGCCGAAGGCCGACACGATCATGATCAGGGCCGAGCCCAAACACACCAGCATGTGCGTACGCAAACCGGCTGCCCATTCGAGCCGTTCGCGTTCGAGTCCCACCAGGCCGCCCAGCACGGCAGCAATGAAGAGACGAAAAATGATTTCCTGATCGGGCAGCATGCGGAATTCCTCCATCGCTGAAAAAAGGCGGCAAAGCGCGCCGTCCGTTGTTACGAAGTTTTACTTTACCGCGAGTGAACCTTTCATGTCGGGCGACACTCAGTTTCCTGATGGCCGCCCTGTCCGTTCGGCATTGCCGCACTTCACTGGAGCGGAAGCTTCCTTCGCACCGGGCAGAAAAAGTAAAATCTGATAATCTTTCGCCTCATTCAAGCACTCGCTTGCAAAGGCGAGCGGTCAACAAGCAGGGATGGCTCGTGCCCCCGCACGCGGAAGTCTGCCCTCGACCATCGGATCGTTCGCAAGCTCGATGCCGGCCGCGGCTGGCATGTTCCTGTACGGGAACGGCGAGCGGCACGCATCGCCTGGCTGTCTGGATTGGAGTATGTTTTTGAACGTTCGCATGCCCGTTGTTCCCCTGTCGCGCGCCATTGTCCTGGCGCTGACGCTTCTTCCCTGCATTTCCTCGCACGCCTTCAATTTCTACGATGTCGCCAGGAAGGCGCAGAAGCTGTCGACCAGTTCGTACAAGCCGCCACAGAAGAACGTTTCGAAGACGCTGGAAAACCTGACATACGAGCAGTACACCGATATTCGCTATCGTCCGGAAGCCGCGTGGTGGCGCAGCGAGAAGCTGCCGTTCGAACTGATGTTCTTCCACGAAGGGCGTGCCTATAACAGCCCGGTAAAAATCAATGAAATTGCGAACGGCCGCGTGCGCACGATTCCGTTCAATCCGAAGGCTTTCAACTACGGTGCCAATCGCATCAACCCGGCCGATCTGCATCATCTCGGCTATGCCGGCTTCCGCGTGCATTACGCAATCAATACGCCGAAGGTGAAGGACGAGGTGATGGTGTTCCTCGGCGCCAGCTACATGCGCGGCGTCGGCAAGGGCCAGGTGTACGGTTTGTCGGCGCGGGGACTGGCGATCGACACCGCACTCAATTCGGGTGAGGAGTTCCCGCGCTTCGACGAATTCTGGATCGAAAAGCCGACGCGCGGCGCCAAGCAGTTGGTGATTTACGCGCTGCTCGATTCGCCGCGCGCGACAGGCGCCTACCGCTTCATCATCAAGCCGGGCGAGCAGACGGTCACCGAGGTGAAGGCGCAGTTGTACCTGCGCGAAAACGTGACCAAGCTTGGCATCGCGCCGCTGACCAGCATGTATTTCTTCGGCGAGAACCAGCGCCCGGAGAAGGAAGACTATCGTCCGGAAGCGCACGATTCCGACGGCCTCTCGATTGCATCGGGCACCGGCGAGTGGATCTGGCGTCCGCTGGTCAACCCGAAGCGCCTGCTCGTCACTTCCTATACCTTGAGCAATCCGGTCGGCTTCGGCCTGATGCAGCGCGATCAGAAGCAGGGTCACTACGAAGACCTGGAACTGCGCTATGAGGATCGGCCGAGCGGCTGGGTCGAGCCGATCGGCAAATGGGGCAGGGGCCGCGTCGAGCTGGTCCAGATTCCGACGCCGGACGAGTTGAACGACAACATCGTCGCCTATTGGGTGCCGGAACAATTGCCGAAGCCGGGCAAACCCATCGATGTCGACTATCGTCTGTTCTGGACGCATGGCGAGGAATCGCAGCGGCCGCCGCTGTCGTGGGTGGTGCAGACGCGCCGCGGCAACGGCTACATGCGCAAGCCGGATGACAGCATCGCGCTGTTCGTCGATTTCGAAGGACCGATCTTCAAGAAGCTGCCGGCCGATGCCAAGGTCGACATGCGGCTGTCAGCCGACACCAATGCCGAGATCCTCGAATCGCACGTGATGCCGAATCGCGCGACCGGCGGCTGGCGCGCGGCGATCCGCCTGAAGCAGCTGGACAAGAAGAAGCCGGTCGAGATGCGCGGTTACCTGGAAACCGTCAACACCACGTTGTCCGAAACGTGGAGCTACATTCTTCCGGCGGCAGAGTGATGATGGACGATTTGCGCATCCCGGCTGTCTGCCATCGCTACCTCGACAGGCTGAGCCTGCCGGCGTCCGTGCATGCGCGCATCGAAGAGGTGCTGGCGCAGACGCCGGGGTTGTCGGACGAAGAAGCGATGCGCCGCCTGCACGGCTTGCTGGCCGATGCGCAGCATGACGATGCAAACCCCGCGTATGCGTCGATCACGGCTCGTGCGCGCACGAAGATAGAAAGCGACAAGGCATGGTGCCGCGATGACAGCGCGCCCGATGCCGAAGACGCCTCGCTGCGTACCATGCCGCCGATCGTGCGCGGCTCCATGGTGCCCTTGCCCTGGGGGCCGCTCAATCCGCTGGCGCGCAAATTCCGCACGCTGGTATTGCGGCAGAAACTGCCATCCATCGACGTCGACGCGCCGCGCATGAGCAAGCCCGTGGGCGGCGGCGTGCGGCGTCTGGTGCTGCTGTTGCTGATGCTGGGTCAGACCGCGCTGGCGACGTATTTCATGAGCCGCGTGTTGCCGTATCAGGGCACCAAGCCCTTGGAGATTGCCCTGCTGTCGCTGTTTGCGCTGCTGTTCTGCTGGGTCTCGGCCGGCTTCTGGACGGCGCTCACGGGTTTCCTGATTCTGTTCAGCAGGCGCGACCGCTATCTGGTATCGCGCGGCGTGGCGAAAGATGCGCCGATTGCGGAAGACGCGCGCACCGCGATCGTGATGCCGATCTGTAATGAAAATGTCGCGCGCGTGTTCGCGGGCCTGCGCGCGACTTATGAATCGGTGGCGCGTACCCCGTATCTCGACCGCTTCGATTTCTATGTATTGAGCGACAGCGGCGTGAGCGACACCTGCGCCGACGAAGTGGCGGCATGGACCGCACTGTGTCGCGCGGTGGACGGCTTCGGCCGCATCTTCTATCGCCGCCGCCACCGTCGCGTGCGGCGCAAGAGCGGTAACATCGACGATTTCTGCCGCCGCTGGGGCAAGAATTACCGCTACATGATCGTGCTCGATGCCGACAGCGTGATGACCGGTGATTGCCTGACGCGTCTGGTGCAGGCGATGGAACTGCACCCGGATGCCGGCATCATCCAGACCGCGCCGCGCGCCGCCGGCCGCGATACCTTGTACGCACGCATCCAGCAATTTTCGACGCGCGTGTACGGGCCGCTGTTTACCGCGGGCTTGCATTACTGGCAGCTCGGCGAATCGCATTACTGGGGACACAACGCGATCATCCGCGTCAAACCGTTCATGGACCATTGCGCGCTCGCGCTGCTGCCGGGCAAGGGCACGTTCTCCGGAGAGATCCTGTCGCATGATTTCATCGAAGCCGCGCTGATGCGCCGAGCCGGATGGAAGGTCTGGATCGCCTACGACCTGGACGGCTCGTACGAAGAGATGCCGCCGAATCTGCTCGACGAACTGAAGCGCGACCGCCGCTGGTGCCAGGGCAATCTGATGAACTTCCGTCTGTTCCTCGCGCGCGGCATGCATGTCGTGCATCGCGCGGTGTTCGTGACCGGCGTGATGGCCTATCTGTCCGCGCCGTTCTGGCTGTTGTTCCTGATTCTCTCGACTGGTCTGCTGGCGCAACACACGCTGACGCCGCCGACTTATTTCACCGAGCCGTGGCAGCTCTTTCCGATCTGGCCGCAATGGCATCCGGAACGCGCGTTGCTGCTGTTTACCGCCACTGCCACGCTGCTGTTCCTGCCAAAAATTTTGTCGGTACTGCTGGTATGCAAGGAAGGCGCACGCGGCTTCGGCGGCGCCGTGCGGCTGACGATGAGCATGTTCATCGAGATGATTTTCTCGATGCTGCTGGCGCCGGTGCGCATGCTGTTCCACACGCACTTCGTGGTCGGCGCTTTCATGGGTTGGGCACTGCGCTGGAAATCGCCGCCGCGCGAGGATGCCGAAACGACGCCGGCAGAAGCCTTTCGCCATCATGGCTTTCAAACGTTGGTCGGCCTGGTGTGGGGAGGCGGCATCTTTTGGTTGAATCCGACCTTCCTGCCGTGGCTGTTGCCCATCGTCGGTTCGCTGGTGGTCGCCATTCCGGTTTCGGTCTATTCGAGCAAGGTCGCGCATGGCGTGCGCTTCCGGCAGAAAAAGCTGTTCGTGATTCCGGAAGAGGCGCAACCGCCGCTGGAATTGTGCGAGATGGAGCGGCATCTCAATGCCAGCCCGCTGCCGCGCGGTTTCGTCGACGCTGTGGTCGACCCTGCCTTCAACGGCATGGCCTGCGCCAGCGGCGTTCATCATCCGCATCGCTCATCGGCAGCCTTGAGCTTGCGCGAACGACTGATCGCGACCTTGCTGATCAAGGGCCCGGACGCGGTACCGGATGCACAGAAGAATGCGCTGCTCACCGATCCTGCCTTCCTGGCAAAGCTGCATTTCGCGGTATGGACCTCGGCGCAGGCGCATGCAGTCTGGAAGCAGGCGATCGGTGTGCAGGCAGGGGACGGCGAGGGAAGGCTGCTGCGGGCGGCCTGAATCGGAGCCTGCTCAGGGCGCTGCTGCGGAGGGAAAGCGCAACGTGAACCGGCTTTCGAACATGCGCTCCTCGCCACGTACCGGATCGATGAACTGGATCCGCTTCGCCAGCAACTGCAGCGGGCGGCTGTAATCCACGTTCTCGCCTTCGTCTGGATACAGCTGCGGATAGATGCGGTCGTTGAGGATGGGAATGCCGAGCGCCGCCATGTGCGCCCGCAGCTGATGTTTCTGGCCTGTGACTGGGCGCAAAGCGTAGCGTGCGAGATCTTCCTTCCTCTCGATGAGCGACACCTGCGTTTCCGCATTCGCCGTCCCCGCTTCTTCGCGCATCTGCATGAAGGCCGGTGCGCTTTCGACCAGCCGGCTGCGATAGCACAGCGGCAGCGAAAGATCTTCGCGATACGGCGCGATCGCTTCGTATTCCTTCTGTACACTGCGGTCGCGGAACAGCGTCTGGTACAGATTGCGCGTATGCGGTTGCACGGTGAACAGCACCAGGCCCGCCGTATCGCGATCGATCCGGTGCGCGGGACTCAGCGTATCGATGCCGAGTTCGCGTTTCAATCGCACCAGCAGCGTTTGTTGCACATAGCGCCCTGCCGGCGTGACAGGCAGGAAGTGCGGCTTGTCGGCGACCACCAGATAGTCGTCCTGATACAGCACGGTGGCGTCGAAGGGAATCGCCGGCTCGTGCGCCAGCGTGCGATAGTAATAGACGCGGGTTTCCGGCTGATAGGCAGTGTCCGGCGTCAGTGCGCGGCCTTGCGCATCCAGCACTTCGCCGCGCGCCATGCGCCGCAGCCATTCTTCATGCGACACCACCGGCAGGCGCTGCGCCAGGAATTCCGACACCGTACGCCATGGCCCGCTCGGCAGCGCGACGCAGCTCGGGCTGACGCCGTCGATGGCGCGCGGACGAAACGCGGGCGGGCGCCGCGACATGCTACTCGCTGTCCTCTTCCAGCCGGCGTGCGCGCTGCAGACGCCATTCCCATGCAGGCACGCCGCCGTAGACATCTTCCGGCGTGCTATCCGTTTCCTGCAGATGCGTATCGAGCGCAATGCGGTTGTCGAAGACGAAGCATTCGCCTTCCCAATCGCGCTCCGCATCCGGCATCTGCAGGAAATAGTTCAGGATGCCGCCTTCTAGTTGATACACCGGCACGCCCATGTCCTGCATCCACGCGCTGGTCTTTTCGCAGCGAATGCCGCCGGTGCAGTACATGGCGACGCGCTTGCCGGCCGCTTTCCACTCCGGCACATGTTCTTCGATGTATTTCGGGAAGTCGCGGAAATTGTCGACGCCGGGATCGACTGCATTTCTGAAACGCCCGAGCCGGTATTCGAAGCTGTTGCGGTTATCGATCACCACCACGTCGTCCTGTTCAATCAGCTCGCGCCATTCCTGCGGGCTGACGTCGATGCCCTTCTTGCCGACCGCGTCGACATCGTCGACACCGAGAAAGACTATTTCGGATTTGTGATGCACTTTCAGCCGGGCGAAGGGTGCGGTTTTGCATGCGCTGCGTTTGAATACGATGTCGGCAAAGGCGCCGCCAAAGCGTGCGTCGTCGCGAAGCGCGCGCTCGAAGCGGTCGAGCGCCGGCGCTTCGCCCGCCAGCACGCCATTGATGCCTTCTTCGGCCACCAACACGCTGCCCAGCAATTCCGAAGCGATCTCGCGCAAATGCGCGGCCGCCGTTTCGGCATCGTTCAGACGGACGAATTTATAGAAAGCAATATGAAAAATCGGGTGTTCGCTCATGGCCATATTGTCCCAGATTTGCCTGCCGACATCGCCGGCCCTGAAAGCGCATAGGCGCTTGCATTTTCTGACATCAACTAAAGCCACCGTCTGATACGCAGCCTTTACGGCCGGGCTTACATTGCAATCGACGGCGTCCGGCATGTCGTCGAGGCGCCCGCGTTTCACATTCGCATTTCATATTCATTCATCGGAGGCATCATGACAGCAAGCAAAACGGCTTCGAAGTCGGCCAAACCCGCATCCAAGTCAGCCAGCAAATCCTCGCATTCGAGCACCCCGGATGCCATCGAATTGCTGATGGAGGACCATAAGAAGGTCAAGAAACTGTTCAAGGAATTCGAGAAGCTGAGCAAGCAGGAGGACATCGAGGGCAAGGTCGAGATCGCGAATCAGATCTGCGAAGAGCTGACCGTGCACGCGACGATCGAAGAGGAAATCTTCTATCCGGCGGCGCGCGATGCGCTCGGCGACGAAGACATCGTCAACGAGGCGATCGTCGAACACGCATCGGCCAAGGACCTGATCGCGCAGATTCAGGAAATGTCCGGCGATGACGAGATGTACGACGCCAAGGTCACCGTGCTGAGCGAGTACATCAATCATCACGTCGAAGAAGAAGAGAAGGAAATGTTCCCGAAGGCCAAGAAAGCCAAGATGGATCTGGAAGGCCTGGGCGTGCAGTTGATGGAACGCAAGGAAGAATTGATGACGGAAACCGAATCGGCTTAAGGGTCAATCATTTCAGCATCGAACGGGTCGCGTTGCCGAGGGGCGACGTGGCCCGTTTTCGTCTCAACGCATGGAGAACATCATGTCGAAGAAGAACAGCGGTATCAACGACCGCAATGACGCCAGCGGCGAGCAAAGTCACATGGACGGTAACTCAGGCCTCGACAACAAGATAGACGGAGAGGAAATGCCCGATCCGCCGGATCTGGTGCGGCGCGCCGAAGCGAAAGAGCTCGAACGGCACGCGAAGACACCGACGCGGCGCGACGACGATATTCTGTGAGTGGAATCAGTCTGGCTTACGCAGCCGCTCGGCTTCCTGCTTGTGGCTGTCCGCCGCGAACAACTGCCATAGCGTGATGAACAGGGCGGCGATCATTGGTCCGATCACGAAACCGTTCAGCCCCAGCAAAGCCATCCCGCCGACGGTGGAAATCAGCACGACGAAGTCCGGCATCTGCGTATCCTTGCCCACCAGGATAGGGCGCAGGATATTGTCGACCAGACCGATCACGAGTACGCCGAACAGGATCAGCGATACACCCTTCCAGATCGTACCGATCAACAGGAAGTAAATCGCCACCGGAATCCAGACGATCGCCGCGCCGACCGCCGGCAACAGCGACAGGAAAGCCATCAGCACACCCCACAGCAAGGGGCCCTGCACACCGAGAAACCAGAATGCCAGCCCGCCCAGTGCGCCTTGCACCGCCGCCACGACGACGTTGCCCTTGACGGTGGCGCGGATCACGATCACCAGATTGGCATACAGCTGCCGCTTGTGATGCGTGGACAAGGGAGTTGCCTGCCGCAGCTTCTCCGCCAACCGGTCGCCATCGCGCAGCAGGAAGAAAAGGATGTACAGCATGATGGTGAAGCTGACCAGGAAATTGAAGGTGTTCTGGCCGATATTGATGATCTGGCGCGTGATCATTTCACTGCCGGCTGCGGCGGTGGTCGTGAGCCTTTCCTGCAAGGCGGCAATATTGTCCAGACCAAAGCGCTGCAGCAGGCCGACTATCCAGCTCGGCAGCGCAGCCACCGCCTTCTCGAAGAAGCCGCCGAAATTGATCTGTCCGGAGCGCGCGCTCTCATAAACCATCGACGCTTCCTGTGCCAGCGAAATGGAGATCAGGGTCAGCGGCAGCACGACCACGACGAGGCAGATCAGCAGCGTGGCGATCGCCGCCAGGTTCTCATGGCGGTTCATCCGCACCAGCATCTTGCGATAGAAGGGCGCGAACAAAATCGCCAGCACCACGGACCAGAACACCGCTCCGTAGAAAGGCAGCAGGATGCCGACGAAGGCAATGCTCAGGAGGACGAGCAGCCACAGGAAGGTCTTTTGCTGGATCTGCGGATAATTCATGAAAATCGGATCGGGCCAATGGTTCGGCCTATGCTACCCGAACTGCCGCGGCGAGGGCGCATTTTCAGGTAGTTTGCGTGCGCTAACCGACGCTTGGAACATCGCTTCGTTCGGCGAGTCCGAAGAGAACCGATTGTCTAGATGAAAGGACCATCATGTCCGCCACGCGATCGATCAATCTGTTGTTGCTGCCCGGCTTGCTGAACGACGCGCGCCTGTGGCAACACCAATGCGCTGCATTGGCCTCGCTGGCCGACGTGAAAGTGGCTGACCTGACCGGTGCCGACAGCATGCAGGGTCTGGCCGCATCGGTTCTGGCACAGGCGCCGCCGGGGCCGTTTGCGCTCGCAGGATTGTCGATGGGCGGTTACGTTGCGTTTGAAGTCCTGCGGCAGGCACCGCACCGCGTGCTCGCGCTCGCATTGCTGGACACCAGTGCGCGGCCCGACACGCCCGAAGCCAGCGAGAGTCGACGTCAGGCCATGACGCAAGCGCAACAGGATTTCACGCAGATTGCGCCGGCATTGATGCAGAAGCTATTGCACCCTGCCCATCTGCAACGCCCGGACATCGTAGACGCCATCAAGCAGATGGCGGAACGCATCGGTCGCGAGGCCTACATCCGGCAGCAGCAAGCGATCATGAGGCGCGTCGACAGCCGACCGCTGCTGAAGGTGATCCGACGGCCGACACTGGTGCTGTGCGGCCGCGAGGACCACATCACACCGATCGAACTGCACGAAGAAATGGCAAGCGCCATTCCGGCGGCGCAACTGGTGGTGGTCGAGCAGAGCGGCCATTTATCGGCGCTGGAACAGCCGCAGGCAGTCAGCGATGCGATGCAGACCTGGCTGGAAAGCATCGAAGTGAACTGACCTGACGCGTTTTCTTCAGGCGAAAAAAGACCGGCGCGAGGCCGGTCTTCAAGACAACAGAATCAGAAATTAATCTGCGGTTTTGCTCATGTGCTTTGCGCGCATTGGCTTCAGCACGAACATGGCCATCAGTGCGGCAGCGCCGTTCAGGATACTTGCCAGCACGAACACTGCGTACCAGTTGCCGCCTGCTGCCAGCACAGCCGACAGGGGAACCAGCAGCGATGCGGTGCCTTTTGCGGTGTACAGCAGACCGGCGTTGGCGGTTGCGTGCTTGCTGCCGAAGGTGTCGGCGCAGGTCGATGGGAACAGCGAGTAGATTTCACCCCAGGCGAAGAACACCAGACCGGTCAGGATCACGAACAGGTATGGGTTGTGGCCGAAGTGGTAGAGCGCCAGGATGCCGACTGCTTCGATCGCGAATGCGATGAACATGGTCGGTTCGCGGCCGATCTGATCGGACACCCAGCCGAAGAACGGACGAGTCAGGCCGTTCAGCACGCGGTCGATAGCCAGCGCGAAGGTCAGTGCAGGCAGCGTCAGGCCCATCATGCTGACTTCAACGTCGAATACCTTGAAGTCGCGAGCGATCGAACCGAGCTGCGCGGTTGCCATCAGGCCGCCGGCAGCAACCATCACGAACATCACATACATGATCCAGAACACTGGCTTGCGCAGTACTTCGGAAGGCTTGTAGTCACGCTTGGTTTGTTGCACGTTGGCGACTTGCTCTGCTTTCTTGTGCTCTGGCGGACGTACCAGGAACAGCGCGATCAGCATGACGATGATGCCTTGGCCCAGACCGAAGTACAGGAATGCAGCTTCGTAGCCCTGGCTCTTGATCATGGCCGAGATCGGGATGATGGTGACGGCGGAGCCGGCACCGAAACCGGCAGCGGTCAAGCCAGCTGCCAGACCGCGACGGTCCGGGAACCACTTCAGTGCGTTACCAACGCAGGTACCGTAGACGGCACCGGCGCCGACACCGCTGATGACTGCAGCAACGTACAGCACGCCGAGGGAGTCGGCGAACGAGTTGATGAGCCAGCCCAGGCCGCACAGGACACCGCCGACCAGAACAACAGGACGCGGACCGAATTTATCGACGAACCAGCCTTCAACCGGCACCAACCAGGTTTCGGTCAGAACGAAGATGGTGAAAGCGACTTGAATTGCTGCACGGCTCCAGCCGTGTTTTGCGGAAATCGGATCGACGAACAGCGTCCATCCGTACTGCAGGTTGGCGATCATCGCCATCGCGACGATACCCATTACCAACTGGCCCCAGCGGAAACCTGCCGAGCGACCAGCGGCATTCGCGCTAATCGTAGCTGCCTGGTTCATTTGTTTGCCTCTCAACTCTCAAATATGGAAAACGCACTGCACGATTGCAGTGCCCGCGTTGCAATAAACAGCTGATTCAAACGATCATTTGTGACACGCACCGGTCAGTCGAGACAAACTTCCTTCGACAATGCCGAGGCGGCCCTGCGTTTATTAAATTCAACGCTCGCAACTATCTGAAAACAGAGGCTTTGCCGCAATGTCCAAAAGCAAAAATGTCTGGTATTCAGCTTGTGGATATCACGTATTCTCGTGAAAAAAAACGCAGTACATTGTGGAAACCACGTAAGACGAATGTGGATATCACGTAAGTTCGCCTGTCCGACAGTCGGCAGCGGCATGCGATGGATATGGCGGGAAAAGCACATGAAAGGAGCCCGTGGAATTAACAATCGCGAGACGGCACTTTTTTTTCATGCGGCGGGAATAAACCCGCGCGCATCTCGTTTACGCATAGGTGGGCGCACATGCGCGGCGCCCATCTCTGACCCATATCAATCTGAAAGGAAAAAGACATGAAGCACGCCACCATTCTGTTGTCCGCCACCATGGCTTTCGTTTGCGCCACCGCATTTGCCCAATCCGCACCTGTTCACAAAGCTGACGGCGTTCTCGTCAACAGCGCAGGCATGACCGTCTACACCTTCGACAAGGATGTCGCCGATAGCGGCAAGAGCGTCTGCAACGGCCCTTGCGCCGCCAACTGGCCGCCGGTACCGGCCGGCGATGCGCAACTCACACCGCCGTATTCCGCCGTAACGCGTGACGACGGCAGCAAGCAGCTCGCATACAAGGGCAAGCCGCTCTACCTGTTCGCCGCCGACAAGAAGCCGGGCGAGCGCAACGGCGACAATGTGAAGGATATCTGGCACGTCGTGAAGGACTGAGCAGATCAGCCGCCATGCAAGAAGATCGCGAGCACCTGATTGCCTGCATCCCGCGCCTGCGCCGCTACGCGCGGGCGCTGGTCGGTGATCGGGCAGCGGCCGACGACCTGGTGCAGGACACGGTCGAACGCGGCTGGCGCAAGCTGTCGACATGGCGGCGCGGCAGCGACATGCGCGCCTGGCTATTCGGCATCATGCACAACCTGCACGTCGATCAGCGTCGCCGGCATGCGATGCCGACGGATGCATTCGACGAGACGCATGAACCGATGGCCGATGCGCAGCATGAGAAGGTGCTGGAGATGCGCGACCTCGAATCGGCCCTGCGCATGCTGCCGGCGGAGCAGCGCGAAATCCTGCTGCTGGTCGCACTGGAAGAAATGCCCTATGCGGAAGTAGCCGCCACGTTGAACTTGCCGATCGGTACCGTGATGTCGCGCTTGGCGCGCGCGCGGCAAAAGTTGCGTGCGCAGATGGAAGGGCGACCGATGACGTCGCCATTGAAGGTGGTCAAATGAATTCCATGCCTGTTACCGAAGCGGACTTGCATGCCTACGTGGACGGCGTGCTGAGCAAGGCACGTCACGAGGAAATTGCTGCCTATCTCGCATCGCATCCCGAGGAGCTGGCGCGCGTGAACGCGTATCGCGCGCAAAACGAAGGCTTGCGCAGCCTGTTCTCGCCGGTGTTGGACGAGCCGGTGCCGGCCGGCATCGCAGCTGGTATCACAACTGGTATCGCAGCCGATATGGCAGATGGCGTTGCACATCGCCATGGTCTCCACACGCGCATTGCGGCCTCCGTGCTGATCGCACTGGCCGGTGGTGTCATCGGCTGGATGCTGCATGGCGCGACGACGCCAGCGGAGCTGGTGGCACAAGGAGTGAGGCTGCCTGGCGAACGGCCGGTGCAGGTCGCGGCTCTGGCGCATGAAGCGGCGGTGGCGCATCTGGTCTACACGCCGGATGCGCGGCGTCCGGTCGAAATCGGCGCGGATCAGGAAGAGCAGTTGGTCAAATGGCTGACCAAGCGCACCGGCGCCGACATGCATCCGCCCAAACTGGGCAAGCTTGGATATGAGCTGGTCGGCGGTCGTTTGCTGCCCGGCGACAGCGGCAAGCCGGACGCGCAGTTCATGTATCAGGATGCGGACGGCCGGCGTCTGACCTTATACGTGTCGACGGATCAGGAAGCGAACAGGGATACGGGTTTCCGCTTTGCGCGGCAGGGCGAAGTGAATGTGTTCTACTGGATCGACGGGCGCTTCGGCTATGCGCTGTCCGGCGGTATCGACAAGGGCGAACTCGCGCGCATCGCCGATACCGTCTATGACCAGTTGAACCGTCGCTGATCGGTGCTGCGGCCTGCCTCGGCAAGGTCGCGAGCGCGGACGATCAGTTGGAGTCGGTCACGATCTGTATCTGGCCGGAGAGCGTCTTGTGCACCGGGCACTTGTTCGCAATCGCCGTCAGGCTTTCCTTCTGTTCGCCCGTGAGATCGCCGTAGTAGTTGATGTGGCGATGGAATACATAGGCGCCGTCGCGTTCCGCATGCTCGACGCGCACGTCTACCTTCTCCAATGGGAAACTCTTGCGTTGCGCGTACATGTTCAGCGTCAGCGCCGTGCATGCGCCCAGCGCTGCCGCCAGCAGATCGTGCGGCACGAAACCGGCGTCCTCGCCGCCGAACTGCGACGGCGCATCCGCGATCAGCTTGTGCGGGCCTGCTTCGACGATGTGCTGCAGTTTGCCTTCGCCGCGATATACCTTGACATCCATTCTCAATCTCCATCAGAACAAATCAATGATCCGCGCCACTCGGGACGCGATGTGCGCCGCCATGATAGCAGGCTGACGATATTGCAAAGCGCTGCAATAATCATGACAATGCATGCGCCCGGTCTTGTTCGTCTGTCTTTCTATGGAGCTTGATGTGCATTCGTCTTCCATGCAGCAGGTACAACTATTGAGCACGCAACTGCGCGCATTGATCGACAAGGTGCGAAACGGGCTGAACGGCGACGGGGTGATTGCCGAACTGCAGTCGGCGCTGGTCGGTCTGCGCGAGATCGAAACGCACGACGAACTGACCAGCGCGCTGAATCGACGCGGATTGTTGCAGCGTCTGCAGGAAGAATTAATGCGCGCCCGTCGTACCGGCCATCCGTTCTCGTTTGCGCTGATTGCGGTCGACGATCTTGAAGCAATCGATGCCCGTTACGGCGGCGATGTGCGTCGGCAAGTACTGCGCAGCCTAGCGCAAGCCGCGTTGCATGTGCTGCGCTCGCTGGATTCCGTCGGTCGTCTCGACGAACACGTGTTCGGCATCATTCTGCCGACCACCTGGCTGGACCAGAGCGACAAGGCAATCACGCGGCTGACTGCCGCGGTATCGAGCGCTGACTGGGGCGTGCAGGCGCCGGGTTTGCGCGTCAGCTTTTCCAGCGGCATTACGACGAACGCGCCGGGCGATACGGCAGAGGACTTGCTGCATCGCGCCGGCGAGGCGCTGCGGCAGGCGCAATCGCAGGGACAGGGCCTCTGCGTGCAGCTTGAACAGCCGTTGCCGGAGATCGATCCTGATGCGCTGTGACACGGCAGGAGCGCATGGGCATTGCGGTGTTACGGATAGGCGACCGGCTTGCCCGGCAGATCGGGCAGCGGGATGAATTCGGTTTCTTGCGGCACCTTCGCGAAGCGTTGCGCCTTCCAGTCCTCCTTTGCCTGCTCGATGCGATCCGGCGAGCTCGATACGAAATTCCAGGTCAGGTAACGCGGACCGTCCATCGGTTCGCCGCCTAGCAGCATCACGCGCGTGCCGCCTGCCATGCCGCGCAGCGTGATCGCCGCATGCGGCTTCAAGACCAGCAGCTGTCCTGCTTCGTGTATGCCGTGCGTGCCGAGGTCGACGCGGCCCTGCACCACATAGAGTGCCTGCTCGGGATATTCGGCCGGTATCTGCAGCGAAGCACCTGCCTGCAGTATCACATCGACATAGAACATCTCGGATAGCGTCGGCGTCGGTGCGCGTTGCCCGAAGAAACTGCCGGCGACGATCTTCGCCCTTGCGCCTTCGCCTTCGATCACTGGCAAACGATCGGCCTCAAGATGCGTAAAGCTCGGTGCGCATTCCTCCTGCGACTTCGGTAGCGCGACCCAGCATTGCAAGCCGTACAGTGAAGAACCTGCGGTGCGCATCGCCGGGCCGGTGCGTTCCGAATGCACGATGCCGCTGCCGGCCGTCATCCAGTTCACCGCGCCTGGCTGGATCGCCTGCACCGAACCGACGCTGTCGCGGTGCACGATTTCACCGTCGAACAGATAGGTTACGGTTGCCAGACCGATGTGCGGATGCGGCCGCACGTCCACGCCGTTGCCCGCCGCAAAGCTGTGCGGTCCCATCTGGTCGAGGAAGGTAAATGGGCCGACCATGCGGCGCTGCCGATTCGGCAAGGCGCGGCGCACCATGAAGCCGTCACCGAGGTCGTGCGTGTGAGGTTGCAATATCAAATCGATTGCCTGGTCGAGTTCGTCATCCATCGCGGTTCCTTGTATCTAGTGATAGCGGCGAGCTTTGCATGCGAGGCGCTTGCCGTCAATTGCGAAAAAAATCGCGCCTTGCGCCGGCCGGATCGGTAACTCGTAGTAATCTCGCCATGCCTTCATGCCGCTTTCGTTGATTCCATGAACAAGACCGAAAGATTGTTTGCCTTGCTGGACGCGCTGCGCGGACATCGCCGGCCCGTCACGGCTGTGCGATTGGCCGAGCAACTCGGCGTATCCTTGCGGACGATTTACCGCGACATGCACGACCTCGTCGCCATGGGTGCGCCGGTGGAAGGCGAAGCCGGCATCGGCTACGTGCTGCGCGCCGGTTTTTTTCTGCCGCCCCTGATGTTCGCGGAAGACGAGATCGAGGCGCTGGTGCTCGGCGCGCGCTGGGTACAGAAGCAGGGCGACGACGTGCTGGCCCAGGCGGCCGCTGCAGCGCTGGCCAAGATCGCTACTGCCACACCGGAGGATTTGCGCCACACCATGGCCGATGCCGGGCTGCTGATCTTTGCCGGGGACAGCCCGAAGGAAACCGCATTGGCGACCATACGCAAGGCGATCCGGCGCGAATGCCGCCTGATGCTCGACTACACCGATGAGCGCGGCGCGGCGACACAGCGCGTGGTCTGGCCTTTCGCGCTGGCCTTCCTGGAAAACAAGCGGCTGCTGGCTGCATGGTGCGAATTGCGCGGCGGTTTCCGCCACTTTCGCACCGATCGCATCGTGGCTGCCAGCATGGACGATTCACGTTATCCGCGCCGACGGCATGAGCTAGTCAAGGCGTGGCGGCTGGAACAGAACATCCCGCCAGACTGCTGACAGGAACTGTCAGGCCGCACTCCCACAATGGCTGATCGATCAACAGGGGAGAACACCATGCGGCTCTATCACAATGCCTATTCCACTAATTCTCATCGCGTCGTGCTGACGGCGCGCCATCTCGGTATTCCGCTCGACCTCGTCAGCGTCGACCTGATGAGTCCGGCAGACCGCGAAAAGCTGGTGCGCATCAATCCCAACTCCAAGATTCCGGTGCTTGAAGACGGCGAGCTGATGCTGTGGGAATCCTGCGCGATCATGCAGTACCTTGCCGAGAAAACGCCGGGCCAGACGATCTATCCGTCGGATGCGCGCTCGCGTGCGGACGTGCACCGCTGGCTGTTCTGGTGCGCGCAGCATTTTTCGCCGGCGGTCAGTCTGATCCTGTGGGAGAACTGCATCAAGGGCATGATCGGCGGCGGCGATCCGGATCCGCACGAAGTGGCGCGCGGCGAGTTGCAGCTCGCGCAGTTCGCGCGTGTGCTTGATGATCATCTGGCGCGGCGCGAGTGGATTTGCGGGGATGGGCTGACGCTGGCCGACATGGCAATCGCTTCTCCCCTGATGGTGAGCGAACGGGCGAAGTTGCCGGTACGGCAGTATCGGCATGTGCAGGCATGGTTTGCGAGAATGCAATCATTGGATGCCTGGAAGCTCAGCATAGCTCACTGAACAGGGCGGGCGGCAGCCCGTTCTTTGTCTTTTTCTCCTTTTTCTTGCCGGCACTACGCGGTTTCTCTTCCGCCTTCGTCGGTCTCCTCCTACGCTGTGCCGGAAAATCCCAGCAAAAGCGCCTCTCTTCGTCGCTTTGTGCTTCCGCGCAAGAACTTTTCATATGGCGGCGTGTCGTATTTCGCCCGGCCCCTTATGCGGCCGATGTTTCGTGTCGACTTCCCGCAGGAAAACATAATGATCAGCCCAGAAGAGATTCTTCGCGCAAAGATTTTGCTGGTGGACGATTGCGAAGACAACTTGTTCACCATTGCCGAAAGCCTCCGGATGGCAGGTTATTCGCACGTGGATACGGTAACCAATCCGACCAGCGTGCGTGCCATGCACGAAAGAACCAACTATGACCTGATCGTGCTTGATATGCAGATGCCGCATATGGACGGACTGGAAGTGATGGAAAGCCTGGCCGATGTGGAAAAGACGCCGTATCTTCCTGTTCTGACCATTACCGGCAACAGCGATTACAAGATCGCCGCCTTGAAGGCCGGTGCGCGCGATTTCCTGACGAAGCCCTACGACCTGACCGAGCTGCATCAGCGCATCCATAATCTGCTGGAAGTGCGCCTGCTCTACAAGAGCGTGTCGGAACAGAACCGCGTGCAGCAGGAACTGGCGCTGCGCGATCCGCTGACCAACCTGCCGAACCGCCGTCTGCTGATGGATCGTCTGGAAAAGGCGATTCAGCGCGCCGCGCGCGAGGAGCAATCCGTCGCCTTGTTCTTTCTCGATCTCGATGGCTTCAAGCAAGTCAACGATGTGCACGGGCACCCTGTGGGCGACCAGTTGCTGAAGACGGTGGCACAACGTTTGCAGAACATGACGCGTGAACACGACACGGTGGCGCGCCTGGGCGGCGATGAATTCGTGATGCTGATCTCCGGCATTGCGGACGCGTCCGATGCGGTGCGGCCGGCCACCGATGCGCTCACCATTCTGTCGCAGCCATACAAGATCAACGACATCGAAGTGCAGGTCACAGCCAGCATCGGCATCGCGTTCTATCCTGCGCATGGCCATGATGCGGAATCGCTGATCGAGCATGCGGATCATTCGCTGCTCGATGCCAAGCGTTCCGGCAAGAACCGATTTCACCTTGCCAAAATGATCGAACAGAGTTCCGCCGCCGTCTGATCACATTCTCTCTCCGCCAAGGTGCGCATTCGACGCGCCGCAGTTGATGTTCGCATGCTGTTGATTTCTCCCCCGCCTGTTCTGCCATCAAACGGTCATGTGGCTGCCATATGATGAGCATGCTTCTTGCTGTTTCTCTCGTCATGTCCCGCGCGCGGATCGCCGAACTCGGGTAATCTTCCGCATCGCGCAAGCAAACGCAATCGAAATGGAACAAGCATGGGTTGTCTGGTAATCGTCCGGCACGGAGAATCGCTGTGGAATCGCGAAGGCCGCTTCACCGGCTGGACCGATATCGATCTAACCGAGGCTGGCGTGGCGCAGGCCAGGCGCGCGGGCCGTGCGCTGGCGGATGCGGGTTTCCGCTTTGATTGCGCCTTTACTTCCATGCTGAAGCGCACCATCCGCTCGCAATGGCTGATTCTCGACGAGATGGACGCGATGTCCACGCCTATCGTCAGCCATTGGCGTCTGAACGAACGGCATTACGGTGCGCTGACCGGTCGCACGCGCGCCGAAATGATCGACGAGTTCGGCGAGGAACAGGTATGGACCTGGCGCCGCGGGTACGATGCGCGGCCGCCCCTGATGGATGCCAGCGACCTGCGCGCGCCGTCGTCCGACCAACGCTATCGCGGCATCGACCTTTCCTTGCTGCCGCTCGGCGAATCGCTGGCCGACACGGTGGCGCGCGTGCGCGTATTCTGGGAAAGCGCGATCGTGCCGCTGCTGAAGCAGGACCGCAATGTGCTGATCTGCACACACGGCAACAGCCAGCGTGCGCTCGTCAAGCTGCTGGAAGATTTGCCCAATGAAGAAGTCGCCGCTTTCGACGTGCCCAACGGCGTGCCGCTGGTTTATCGGCTCGACGCTACGCTGCGTGTGCTGAGCCGCACGTCGATGAACATGCCGCTGCCGCAGGAGTCGGTCATCCTCTGATCGCGGTCAGCGGCATGCGGCTTCAAGCGTGGCGCGCATCGGTCATTTGCTGCGCCCGCATGCGTCCCTGGAAGTCGAACATCCATCCCGGATACTCTGCCGGCAGCGTGCTTGTTTCGTTCAGTGCCGCCAACTCGTCGTCGCTCAGGCGGATTGCCGTTGCCGCGATATTGTCGTCCAGTTGTTCCACGCGCTTCGCGCCGACGATCACGCTGGTCACCGCGCGCTGATGCAGCAGCCAGGCCAGCGCAATTTGCGCGACCGATACCTTGCGGTCTTCGCCGATGCGGCGCATGACGTCAATGCAGTCGTACGCACGCTCGATGTTCACCGGCGGAAAATCGAAGGTGACGCGACGGCTGCCATCTTCTGCCTTCGTGTCGCGGCCGTACTTGCCGCTCAGCAGGCCGCCGGCCAGTGGGCTCCACACCATCAGTCCCAATTTTTCGCTCTGTAGCAGCGGCACGATTTCGCGCTCGATGTCGCGGCCGGCGATCGTGTAGTACGCCTGCAGCGATTCGAAGCGCGCCAGTCCCAGCCGTTCGGCGATGCCGAGCGCTTTCATGATCTGCCATGCTGCCCAGTTCGATACGCCGACGTAGCGCACGTGGCCGTGCTGCACCAGCGTATCGAGAGCACGCACCGTTTCCTCGATCGGTGTCGCCGGATCGAAGCCATGGATCTGGTACAGGTCGATGTGATCGAGCTGCAGCCGCTTCAGGCTTGCCTTGATGCCATCCATGATGTGCAGACGCGAGGCGCCGCGGCCGTTGGCGCTGGCGGCATGGGTTTCGCCGAACACCTTGGTGGCGACAACCACGTTTTCGCGTGGCACCTTCAGGTTCTTCAGCGCCTGGCCGGTGATGATTTCCGAACGGCCCTGTGAATAGACGTCAGCAGTGTCGATGAAATTGATGCCGGCATCGAGTGCGCGGCCGATCAGTTTTTCGGCATCGCTTTGCTGCAGCGTGCCGATCTGGCTCCAGACCGGACCATCGCCGCCGAAGGTCATGGTGCCGAGACAGAGTTCCGAGACGAACAGGCCGGTATTGCCGAATTTGTTGTATTGCATGATGCGCTCCAGACGAAGTTCAGAATGGCGTCCGCAGTGGTCTTTGCACAGGTATGCGCGCCACCGTTGGCGAACGATGCATGCAGTATCTCGCTCGCCTCACGCAGGCAGTGGCTGGATCCTGCGCATTTTTTGCCTAATCCTCCAGACTTCGTAGATGACTGTCCGCAGGCGCGGCGAAACTCCGCTAAGCTCTGTACTCTGGATCACACGTGGAAAGGGGACATTCTTGCCATGAGTACTGCACGCCAACAAGGAATGGATCAATTCGATTCGGTACGCGAGCAATCGCGGCTGGAAATCGTCGATCTCGTCACGCGCATAGTCGGCAATCTGGAAGGGTCGATGGAAACCGCCGTCGCCGGACTGCACCTGTATCGCATGGTGCGGCCATCGTCCCGCCATTCGCTGCAAAAACCGATCTTCGCGATGATTGCGCAGGGCTCGAAGCGGTTGCTGGTCGGGGACGAGATCTACAGGTATGACCCGATGCATTACCTGGTGTCGTCCGTCGATCTGCCGGTGCTGGGCAAGATCATGTGCAGCAGCGGCGAGCCCTATCTCGGCCTGCGGCTGGATCTCGATGTAGGTGAAATTACAAGGTTGATCCGCGACGAGAATTTGCCGCAAGCGCCGGCGCTGAAGGCCGCGGCATCCACGCGGGGTTTGTACGTCAGCGGGGTCAGTCCGACCTTGCTCGACGCGGTGCTGCGTCTGTTGCGGCTGCTCGATACGCCACAGGACATTCCGATTCTTGCGCCGCTGATCAAGCGCGAAATCCTCTATCGCTTGCTGATGAACGGGCAGGGCGCATTGCTGCGGCAGATTGCGATGCAGGACAGCCAGATGCAGCGTGTCGCCAAGGTGATCCGCATCCTGAACGAAAATCTCACGCAACCGTTGCGCATGGAAGACATCGCACGCAGCGTGCACATGAGCGTGTCGTCGCTGCACCATCATTTCAAGGCAGTGACGGCAATGAGCCCGCTGCAATATCAGAAGCAGTTGCGGCTGCAGCAGGCGCGCGAACTGGTACTGACGGCCGACATCGACGTCACGCGCGTGGCGCACACCGTTGGCTATGAAAGTCCGTCGCAGTTCAGCCGCGAATACAGCCGCTTCTTCGGCATGCCGCCGCTGCGCGACCGCCGCCGCTGGCTGCAGGAAACCGCTGCAGCCTGATCACGGGAGTTCTTCAATCGTTCGATGTCAGTCCCAGCCGTTCATGCCACGCGGCCAGCGACTCTTCGGGATAGACGCCGAACTGCTTGTCCTTCTTGCCGGCGTCCACTTCCACCCATGGCGCCTTGAAATCCAGCATCAGATGCGTGTGTTCGGGCGGTATCGGCAAGGGCGTATCGATCGCCGATGCAAACGGATGTATCAGCTCCGGCCATTGCGGATCGAACAGCCACAGCGCGCTACCGCAGCGTCGGCAAAAATGCCGCTCGGCTCCGCTGGCATGCGTTCGTTGTCCCGGCACACGCATGATCGCGTGATACACGCTGATGTCATCTTCACCCTTGACCTTCATCGTGCGCGCATCGCCGCCGATGTTGATCGCATACCCGCCGCCGCCTTGCGTCTTGCGGCAGATCGAACAGTAGCAACGCTGATAAGGGACCGGTGTCGCGCTTTCCAGGCTAAAGTGCACGGCGCCGCAATGGCATGATCCTTCCAGACGCATGAAACCTCCTGCAATACGTATTGATGATTAAGCCGATGAGGCCGATGAAACCATCGATGCGCTGCATTGCGCGACGATGCGTTGCACGATCCGTTCCGGCGTATCGTCG